>NZ_JCAQHY010000174.1:0-177683 GCF_059621045.1 Vagococcus sp. WN80Y | reverse complement strand
AACACCAACATTCTTGATTCGCTCAGTTTTTGGATCATTTCAACATGAATTTAGAAATAGCTAAGCACAATACCTGACTCTCTCGATTTAAGTTGTCCTTTATCTTGACATAGTACCATAGTATCATCAAATCGCTTTTTCAAAGTATCTAGTGAAGGAATAGTTTTATTTCCAACAGTTCTTCTCTCATAAGCTCTTTGAGAACAAATCTTTTCTTCTTTAATAAATGCTACAACAATTTCTTACAGATCATCATTGGGTATTTTCGCCCAACAATATCTCTCTAATCTATTTTCACCTAGTTGAATCAATAACTTATCCCAAGACCCAAATCGCTCTTTAATGAACCACAAACTAGGGACTTCTTTAGGATATTCTTTCAATTTCAGTTGATATTTTCTCACAGAATCAATTTGATGTTTTTCAATAAATACCAAAATAACCTGCATCAGTTTCAAATCATTTTCTTGCTTCCAAACTACTCTCTTATCATTATTCTTTATAATAGATGTCTCCTTAACTATATTATAGAGAATATAGTTCTATCATCTTTTTTAGCAGCCGCTGCGTACGCATCGGCTTCTGTCTCCCTTCTTAGCAAGTCAACCTCAAACTTGCTAAATTCGGAGGCTCGTATTGGTATTTTCGGATGACTTTTGTCGTCAGCGTAATCGTTAAATTTAGCCCATATTTGACTACCTATGTCGTCAAAATGGGACAATCTAGGACAATTGCAGACTTAAATACCTTTTTTACGAAATTTAGGAATAAAGACAAATAGAAAAAGCCCTTGATATACAAGGACTTTTCACATTCGAAATTTGATAGACAGTCAGAGACTTTCTTATCTTCTAATTTCTTTACTTCATGCTAAAAGTACGCTATCTATTGATATCATTGAATTTTTTATTAAATTGACTACCACTCTGACTACATCCATTAAAAAGCAAGTGATAATTCCAAGCTTTTCACTCTGGAATTATCAAAAACCTGCAGTCAGCTTTCCAAAATCTGAAAAGCTTCTAGTGGTTTTAATCTTTCTTCTGATGTTAAATGTCGATAAATTTCAGAGGTTGTTTTATCTGTATGACCTAAACGAGCTTTCAATACCTCCCAATCACAATGACCAGCGACTAAACTTGCCATTGTATGGCGAGCCAAGTGAGTGTGGAACGGTTTCTTTATACCACATTGCTCAACACATCGTTTGATATGATTATTCACATACTCTCGTCTAAATGGAATGCCTCGCTTGTGTGGTTCTAGATAAACAAATAAATACTTTTCTTCCACTTGAAATTTGAACTGCTTCCGAACATCATCTAGCATTTCCATTAAAGCTTTTAACTTTTCCATCACTAATGGTGTCACAACCACCCGTCGTGCAGAACTGACACTTTTAGTTGTATCGATTTTAAAATTAACTTGCTTTCCTTTTACGGTTGTCTGCTTATAAAAAAGAAGCTCATTATTATTAAAATCAATATCTTCTGGTTGTAAGGCTAAAGCTTCACTTACGCGACAGCCTGTATAAAACAAAACATGATACAACGTTGAAAGTGGTAGCTCTTCATGAACAATACTGTAATTAAGCAATGATCTTAGCTCATCAAACGTCAAATACTTTTGATCCAATCTTGCTAAAGAATCCTTTAATTGCTGAACGGTTTGTTGATACTTTGGACGTCTAACGGATTCCAATGGATTGTCGCTTAATACATTATTCTTTAGACAATAATTGAAGATCATATTTAAGGTTTGGCGAAAACTTTCTAATGAATTTTTAGAATAACCTTTTGATATGCCATCTATGCCCTTCTCTTTCAAAGTGAAAAATAGTTCTTCTAAAAAATCTGAACTAAAACTGATCATCTTCTTATCGCCGATCCATCTAGAAAGAGTTTTTACAGATTCATGTCTTTTCTCATACGTACTTTCTTTTTGTTCCTTCAATGATTGATAATAAACAAACCATTTTTCAGCCACTTCTCGAAATAGTTCATTACTACCAGTCAGTTTCTTATATGTCTGGTGTTTTTTCTCCATTTCTAAGTAAGCCAATTGTGCTTCTCGTTTTGTTTTAAAGCCTCTACGTGTTGTCCTGAACGCTTGAAAATACCAAGTGATTTCTCCTGCTTGATTCACATGCTGCTTATATCTATCAACTATCTCCAAACTTAATCCCTCTCTTTCAAGAAGGAGGATGAACATGTGTTAATAGATTGCTTTCGAGTACCTCCATTATAAAACATATTCACCCAAAAATATATATTTTCAAGACATTCTTAAATGATGCATTCGATCTCTGTACTCATCATAATCGTGATTGTTGAACCAATTTAGCACTTCATCTTTGGCATAGTGACCTCTAATGCCGTACCAACAGTTCGGGAACTCTGCTAGTCTGATTAATCGATTTAATGTGCTGTCGCTAATTTGAAATTCTCTTTTTAGGTCTTCATTGGTTAAAACAAGTGGTAAGGAATGTTGTATTTTAGAAAGTTCATCTAGAACTTGGTCTAATTTTTTATCGATCGTTGTATTTAGCGTTTTACTTTGCTTTGGAGTTTCTGGAAAACAAATATTTTCTTGCATCTTCTCCCTCCTTTTTCTTTCCTTGTTTCATCTATCAGTTGTTTGAGTCACCAAACCGCATAGGATTTTCACCTCTCCCCAGTTTATGGCGAGCTTTACAGAAGTATCATTATGTACTTTGCATATCGTGGCTTGAAAGGACTAGTTTCAATTTGATTAAGAATATGGTCGCTCGCAGTAATACAAATTGCTGGTCGTGGCGTTTCTTAATGCAGTGCTCCATGCAAAGGGAATGTTACTGATAGATTTTATTAAGTTGTCAAGGTACAAGAATTGTTCTTATACCTATTACCAACAAAAATAATAAGGGAAAGGACACAAGATACTAAAATATTTATACACATTACAAACAAGCAAACAAAAATATGCCTTTGATATCCTTGAATCGAGACATATTTTTGTTTTATATTTAAATATATGTAAATTACTTCCCTTGACTACAATTAATATAAGAAAAATATTACCACCATCGAGAAGCCTCATTTTTTTTCAAAGCTTTTGAATCGATTCCTTTTCCATGTTCTCTCACCCCAAATAACTTATCCTCTAAAGCTAAAATAGGATCGTACCAATCCGCTTTACCTTTTGCCCACTCAATCCAAGTTAATATTTCATCATTCAAGTTAGGTGTTTTTTCAATTGCAGAAATATAGGTTCGGATTTCACAAGCAGTTCTATAATCACTAGCTGCATTTAGTAAGGAATTTGTCTTTTCAACTTCCAAATTATAGCGTTCTCTACGCTCATCTTCCTTCTGTTTCTCAAATTCTCTTTGCCGTTCCTTTTCTTCTCGCTTCTCTCTTTCTTTTCGAAGCTTATCGGAACTCTCATACAAAGCCAATACAATCTCTTTCAGTTTTTCTTCCACAACATATGCTTTACAATCTCGAAAAGTTTTTTCCCTTTGAATTACAACGCTAAGACGTCCATTAAACAGATAGTCATATTTCCGTATATTTGGTTTAAAGGCATATGAAGAATTTTGCTTTTCTTCTTTGTATTTTAAAAGTTCTAAATTTTCTTTCTTAGTGAGAATGTGAGGAATTTTGTCTTTAGCTTCTTTAACAGAAATATAAACTAATTCATTATTCACAATAATTCCCAAACTATCAGTAAGTTCGCATCCTAATGGTTCTAATGCTTTAATCAATGTATCGAATATTCGGCAAACTCTAGGAAGCATTTCTTCTGAAATTGAATCTGCTAGAAATGGTGGCTCTGATAGGCCTCTTTTTCCCCAACCTTTTTCTTCCTTCTTTTTTAATTCTTTCAGCCATTTTAAAACTCGATTTCGATGATTAATAATTTTCTTTTGCATTCTACTATTATCATTCGACATAGTTATTTGCTCTAAAACCGTTAAAACAGCTAGTCTGTTTTCATCATTTAAAAATTCTAGGATTCTCTCATCATTTACAAGATCATTAGTCGTTTCATTACTCAACATTTCACTACTAATATATTTATTTTCCGTAAAGTTTTTTTTCTGCCTTTTAACAACAGGAGTTATGTCGTAAATAGAAATACTTTTTTCAAAATCACCTAAAAGTTCAGTCGCAGAAACTTTTTTTCCACTACTTAACTTTGTCCAATAGCCAGATGGCGGTATTGGTATATCTGCCATCTTTAATTGTCTAATCATATGTGCGTACGCCACCTTATATTTCCTTGCTACTCCAGCAACAGATATATCCCAAACTTCATCATAAATTTCTTTTCGCATTTTTGTAAATACTGGTTGCTCTGACATCTTCTTCACCTCCTGTTTCTGGTTATTTTTCCTAGGAATATTTGTTGACGTGCTCAACTTAATTTTACTATAAGCGAAAACGTTACTATTAACTACAGCTATCTTCTTATCAGCTTCAATAAAATCAGTTCCATTTTTAAATGAGAATTCGTTTTCTCGAATGAGTGCTTGAAATTCTTTCATTCCTCCAATTCTTCGTTTTCGCTTAATAGAAAAACCAGGTCTTTTTTCATTTCTTCAAATTGAGAAACTATTGTATTAATACTATTTTCAATATTTTCTACTTGCAATTCATTAATTCTTCCATGATTATAAGCTATGAGTCTCTCAGGAACGATTGAATAGCTCCAACTGGATCTATAACGTTCTTCATTACGAATGGCAAAACCTATTGGTAATAAATTATTACGCATTCCGATTGTTAACATGTTAGAGGAAATTCCTAAATAATCGGCGGCTACCTTAATAGTTACTTTCGACATATTTCTAATCTCATCATCAGTATATTTCGACATTTTTCACCTCTCACCCCACATATATAAAACGCTACCAAAAAAAGAAGTAAATTAGATAGCTGATGTCATCAATTAATAACATTCAGCTATCAAAAAATATTTCTTTGCTTTAGTAAAGAAATATCTATAAATCTTCAAGAAGGATTCAACTCATAATTTTAAATGAGTATTTCAATATTTGTAGCTTCTCTAACCTGATCATCAACCACTTTTTTGTGAATTTTTCTAGTTGCTATATCATCTAAGCGAGTCTCGCGTCTGACATCTAACAGTTCAAAACCATCTAATACATCATTCTTCCAAATCGCTTTTACAGGAATAATTGGATTAAATAAATTGTTGGTTAAACTAATATTTAAAGATTCCTTTGACAATCCTTTCATTTTTTCAAGAAGAAGATTAAACTCAGTTTGTATAAAATATTTTGTTGCTAATCGAATTTCCTTTGACTTTTCTATTGCCTCAAAATTAATTACTGTATTTTCAGTTTCTTTTCTACGTAATAAAAGTGCATCTAACCAGAAACATGGAACTGTAAAAATTTCTCCACTTACAATGTCATAACTTTTCATTTTAGAAAATATTTTGTTACTATCAAATTGTAATGCATTCAAATTCTTCTTTGCACTATGAGACAAGTTTGCAACTTCTATTTTTTTTAGATCATCTTTTCTAAATCCCATTTTCTCAAGTTCAGTCTTTTCATTTTCTAAAAAAAACATATCTTCAAAAATTTTCCGACTATTTGGTATTTCAGATAATTTTTCCTTATTAAAGAATGAAATGAAAGATGCTTTCAACCAATTAATATCAATATCTTCATTCTTTTCAGTAATTTCAATTAAATTAAAGGATTGAAGTTTTCGTTTACCATTACTACGGATAGTGATGTCACAATTTTGAGAAATCATTAAATATTTTTTTTCATTTACTTCAATAATATCCCCATACGCTATATCATCACTTTTACTTATTTTTAATTCCATTTTATTTGAGTTAATAGCGTAATTTATATTTTTTAAAAATCTATATTTGTACGGTGCTAAATCTTTTTCTATACCTTCATTTTCGACTCTAAGTTTTTCATATTTTTGTATAGAATTTCTAATAGGATTAATTAATTCTTCGTAGTTTTCATCTCTATACTCATTAAATGAATATTTGAATTTACTTTTAAAAACATCATATATTATTTTATCAATATGTTGCCCTTCAACTAAATAATCATAATGTAGCAAAGACTCATTACGATTAAGATTCCAAATCCTATCTTTTAATGACGACATACTATTTTCAAATACCATATTTAACGAATTTACAAAGTTTGCTTTTTGGGACTTCCTTAATGCAGATATAAAATCATCCAACTCATAATGATTTTTGTCAACAAAATTAATGTGTAAAGCTAAATTATTAGCGCGTTCATTATCGATCCCTATTTCATTAATCAAATAATTTAATACACTTTCATAATTTTCTAATTTTTCAGGATCAGACGAAAAGAACACAAAAAACAAATTATTATTTTTCACCAAAACATCATTAATCCAATATAATATTTCTCTTAATTTATTTTTGTAATTCAATTTATTCTTAGTAAGCATTTTATCCAAAATGATGAAAGTTCTTTCTTGTTCTCCTGCCAATTTCTCTATATTATTTTTGAGCTGAGCTTCTTCTGGGGCCCATTTATAGAAAACAATTTCTTTTTCATCTGATATTTTGTCATAATAATCAACTTCTGTTTCATTAAAATTTGCTAAAAACTCAACTATGTCTTCCGATAATAATTCTTGAAATTTAAAGTAATCTGAAAATGCTGCGTCTCTGTTACTATAATAAAAGTCAGCAAGTTCATCTATTCTTTCAATTTCAGTTTCATCTAATTCAGATAATTTCGTGTTTTCTGATAATTTCAATTCAAAAGCATCATCAATAGCAACAACTTTTTTTATTCCATATTCACTAAAATTACTCATTATCCAACCTCCGAAAAAGTAATTACAAACTTAAACTTATTTCCATTTTCATTTTCATTTAACGACAGATGTATTGTTCCACCAATCTCTTTTAGTAGACTTTCAACTATATTCAGTCCCATACCTCTTCCGTCTCCATCTGGCTTATTTGTAACAAAGGGTTCAAAAATTCTCTCTTCAATATTTTTTTCAATTCCTAAGCCATTATCATATATTGTCAGTGTTTTTCTCTTCTCATTTAATTCTATAAATAGCTTTGGAGAATTAATTTTCATTTTTGCTAACCAATAAGTTGAATTAATTATAAAATTTTCTATTATAATTTTAAAACTATCTTTAACCAGTTTAGTTGAAAAATCATTTCCTATTATTTCATATTTCATATTGATATTTTTATAGTTCAATAGTGGACTATCGTCAATAATGTCATCGATTGTTTCTTTTAAACTAATTACTTCGAATTTTCTCTTTTTAGAATAAGAATTTACATCCATAAGAGTAGCATACCTAGATAAGAACTTTATATCCGAATCGATATTTCCTAAATTTCTAATCATGGTTTTTGTATCATCTTTAGGAATTGCGTGTCTAACCTTAGAAGAATAAGATTTAATATTCTGTGACAATCTTATTATCTCATGTGCTAATGTTTCCGAAATTATGGTTGCTCCCATTACAGGTAAAAGCTCATCTAAATATTCAAATCTATCAGTAAGTTGAGAATCTTTATTTTCAAACTCATCTTCAATATTCACAATATCATTTTTTAGAAGATCTAGTTCTTTTTGTATATTTTTTGTAGTGAGTTTTATTTCTTCTTCTTGAAATAAATTTGGTTTTTCAACATCAATTGTTAGCTTTTCTAGTCCACTTTCCAAATTTTCTAACTTTTCTCTTGCTGCCTCACGATAATTGTCACGTTTTCTAAATTTTAAATCAGCTATTTCGAATATTTCTCCATTTTTTAACTTAGCAACTTCTCTTCTGACAAAAGAAAAATTTTCCGATAGTTTTCGATCTTCATAAGCAGCATTCTTAAATATTAATTCTTGCATAATTAATAAAAAGTTTTTCCCATACTTATCTAAAACTAGTCCTTGCCTATTTGTAAGTTCTTTCAAAACTTCCAAATTTTTTTCTCCATCAATGTTCACAAATCCAGTTGTAGTATGCATCTTATATACAACTGATTTTACTCTTTGGTTAAAATCACTCATACCTAACCAATCATCTTTGGGATTTCCATAAGGAAATATTCTGAAATTATTTCGATACAGTTTTACACCTATTATATTTTGAATCAATTTTTTAGTATCAGAATTAATCGCTTGTGGTGCAAAATCATAAGCATAAATTACTCCTGAGAAGCTCCCAGGAAGATACAGTACTTCCTTTTTTTCATCTTTTTCATCTTTTTCATCGCAATCATCTCTTTTTTTACTTGATACCTCAATAAAAAATGCATCATCCATTTTACTTCTGGGGCTTTCTAAATAAATTGAATCAATAGTTTCTATATTGAAGGTTTTTTTATAATAAGAAAATTCATTAAAATAATTTTCATAAGGAACTACTTCATCCAACAAATCACAATCATATTTTTTCATAGAATTAATTAATTCATCAACTTGCCTCTTGATATAATCTTTGCTTCTATTCACTTCTAAAATCAATTCATTAGTTGTGTCTTCAAATTTGAAAGAAAACATAGAATCACAACTATGACTAATATACTCCTTATCATAAACATCGCTTCTAAAAGTTTGGCTATCTAGCTTAATTTTTACTTTAAAATTTGATGATTCATCAATATACGGATTTAAGAAAGCTAATACATCAGATTCTAACTCATTTAAAGTCTTTGCATTTCTCCAAAAATCTAAACCTTTCAGTCCTAAAACTTCTATCTTAGTTCCATAGTTTTTTTTATGAGAAAAAAGCTCCTTAGAATAATTATTACTCTTTAATTCAATCGGAATATCCTCAACTCTACCTTCAAAATTTTCATATTCATTCCAATCAATTTTGAAAGAATAATATACATCTTTATTATCAGAAATTAATGTATTTCTATCGGAATATCCATACCTAACTAATAATTGATCTTGATCAAAGTAATTTTCTAACACATCTATATTAACTTTTGTTTTTACATGTAAAAACTTTCCTAATTGATTTAACGCTAATCTCCCAATACCTTTATTTCCTTGAGCTAGTCTTCTAAATCTTGGTGATATTTTTTGATTGTTTTTTTTAAATGATGTAGCTATTTTTAAGAATCCATTTTCAATTATAAAGGGATTCATGCCATTTCCATCATCTTCAATCACAATTCTTCCTTTTCCGTGCGAAGACTCAAATAAAGTATCAATAGTAATTGAACAATTAAGCGCATCCGCATCAGAAGAATTTTTTATTAACTCTAGTAAAGCAACTTTTTCATCGTCAATCAGAGCCTCTCCTAAATGGCTAATAATTCTCGAGTCGATTGTTAGATTCACATTCTTTTTATCTTCCATAGCCCTTCTCCTTTTTGAATAATAATTATACTTTTATAAAATAAATAAAAGAATCGTTACTATAATCAAGTAAAAAAATCTTTACTATAGTTCCGACTCTTCCATTTGTTATTTAATATCTATCCCTTTTTAAATATTAAAACAGTTTCTTGAGACATCGATTTTACTGCACCTTTGTCTTTAACTCGAGATAATTTAGCCGGCATTTTTTTCGATAATATATTTCTCTTGAATAATTTTTCTTCTTTTAACCCTAACTCCAGAAATATTTCTTGAGTAATACTGTCTAAAGGCTGCTCAATACCATCCACTCTTCTATTCCCTACAGTAAATAGCATGTAACCTCCTTTTATTAATACTCTATTTAACTCAGATAAAACCACATAGTAATCAGCGATAAAACGTTCTACTTTTTTTCTTTTTTCTTTTGATAAAGAACTAATATAATTATTAGCTGTATCTATATCTGGAACCTTGTTAGAGCTATTAATACCTCCTAAACTGAATGAATCTATTTTCGAATAATTGGATAACATATCCTCATCGCAATTCAAATCAGCGATATCAATCCACTTTAAAAAAAGTACTGTGGCTTGTCCATATGTGACAGTTGTACCATTATCTCCATACGGAGGTGAGGTACAAATTATATCAATTGATTCATCTTCAATATTCAACAACTCTTCTAAAGAGTTTCCTGAAAAAATTGTAGTTTTAGGTACCTTTGAAAAAGTCAGATATTTCTTTTTCTCATCAATTTTTTTAAAAAAATGATCTATACAGTTATCAGAAATATTAGCAATATCCTCTTCTTTTTTCATGTGTAATTTAAAAGTACTAGTCCGATCATTGCTATGCGAGTATATCACCTCAGAAAAACAAACCCACAAAAATTTGCGAACCCACTGGTTAGACTCCTCCATTATTACGCTTCGGATTTTACTCAATGAGTCTTTTATATCATCTCTAAACCATTTATCAATATTTTCAAATGAAAAAGATTCATACAGATATTCTTCATTAGTTAATTTTTTAGTTAATCTTTCTTTTACAAAAGAGAAATTTCTGTGATGATACATATGAGTTTTCACTTCAGAAAGTAATACTGCATATGGATTAATATCAATGCCAATTACTTCCATTCCTAAACTATGCCCCTCAACCAAAGTTGTTCCTGATCCCATAAACGGATCCATAAGTTGCTGGTATTTTTTCGAATTATTTTTTATTATGGATAAAAGTTCATATTGCATTGGAGCAACCATAGTAGCTGGATACTTCCCTAGCTTATGAATTCCTTCTTTTTTCGCTCCTTTAAAATCCCAGAATTCATTCTCATATTTATTTAAATCTTCTAAAATATTCATAAAAGATCTCCCTCTTTATCTTACATAATGTTCCCTTTTAGCGAAACTTAATCACATTCATTATAGCATTCTTTCTTATAGAAATCCTTAATTATATTAAATCTCCACGTATTACAAGTAAAATTATGTCTAACATTTAATTTTTTAAGACTATAGCCAATATACAATCCCACTAAGAAATACCAAAATAGAATTATACAGAGTTTTTTCATCAATATTGATTTCAGTATTTCTCTTTTGTAATGAAATAAAAAAGAAGCCATTCTTTTCTATTTAAAATAGCTCCTTCAATGATTTATATTTAATTACTAAGTCTTTATAATTTTTCGATTTTTGATGCCCGTTTATCTCCATCAACTGCATAGTCTTTTGAATTTGAGCAAGAAGACTATTAGCCTTTACTTTCCCGCTTAATATCGGCTCTAAAATCTCTTTTGGATTCTTTAAAGGTGTCTGTCCAGAATCGTACAATAAGTTCATTTCTCTATCAAAAATCTTGATTGTTTTAAACACATTTTCTTTATATAAGATCGAAACATTCTCCGATAAATTTTGCACAACCAAATCATGATGCCCTTTTTTCGTTTCTCTAGCTGTTACAGCATCTTTAGAAAACTGATACTCATACCTTGTAAGTGTACCTAAATAGGACAAGTCTTTTGAAACAGCAACGACATAGAGACTCATTTCATATCCTTTTGCTTCTAACAAGCTAGCAGTCATTGTTGGTATTTCCACTGTTCTTAAAGTTCCTTCTATAATCAAATGATAATTCTTGTCACTCAAATATTCCACAATATCTTCTGTCAAACGATTAGAAAATGGCGTCACTTGTGTCACATAGTCTTTGCCGTATTGTTCTACAATTTCATCGAAATTTGGATGGGCTTGTTTAAACGAATCATTATCCACCACAATTACATTCGTACCAATTTCCTTCATGATTGCATATCTTAGAGCTGTCTTACCAGCTCCAGGCTGTCCACCAAGTAAAAAAGCTTTTGGACTCTCTGCTGGAACTTTAGAGAGTGTTAAAGCTTCTAGGGTATCTTCTAAGATTAAAGAATAATGCTGTTCGGTATAATCTGTATGAAAATTAGACATACTGTTCAACTGCCTTCTGATCAGTTATAGATTTCGTATACACGTCCATCGTATTCCAATACGATTCAACTTTAGCCAAATCATTCATTGACATTTCAAAAAGATTCATTTGCAGCATCCCTTTTAGTTGATCCAGCAACTCAGCGTATAAGTCATTTTTATTTTGTCTATCAATCTGATGATTCACAACATATCTCAATACACGATTGTAGACATTGCGAGAAAATTCATTTAGTGATTCAACCTTAAAAGTTTTTTCATAATCCATTTTTCTCACCAACCTTCTTTGTTTATTATGCTTGATTATAACATAAAATAGCAAATTCTACATCTAGCCTAGCTTTTCCCCTAGTATTTTAAGCTTTAATTCTTTCACTTTTTATTTCATAAACTGAAAGGTATACCAACCTTATAATCAGCATACCTTTCACCAGTCAAATCATCGTATTTCAAATTTCCCAATTGCAATGACAAAAGCTAGCATACATTCTTGATAGCAATCCTCATCATATTCGCCACTCCTCCATGCCATCTTATTCATCAATGGTTGGAATCTAAGAATCAACTCTTCGATCGCTTGCTCACTTCCATTTTTTGCTTGTATAAATAATTGGCTTAAGCTTTTCATGGTTAACTCCTTCCCTCTGATTAAATAAATTAATTTATCTAAAAACAAAGGAAAGGTGGCGAACGAACAGCATATATTATTTTAACATTAGTGACTTTTGATAGATTTTCTTAGCTTTTGATACAATCGATGCTTTAAATTTGTGACGCCCTGTCTTGATATATGAAGGACTTCACCAATTTGGCGATCGTTTTTTTCGCTCACAAACTTTTCTATCAAAAAAAGTTTTTCTCTAACAGTTAGATTGATCAAAGCTTTATTTAATTTTTCATCCTCAACATGAAATGGAGTATCCAATGAAAATAGATCAAAATCATCTATTCCCTTCAAAGTATCTTCCTTCATCAATTCTATAATAGTGGCATCCTCTTCAAGAATTTCATTTTCAAGACGGAGTGACTTTTTCTTGTAGTAATTAATAGCTGCATGACGAATGACTTTTTCAAAATACTTGGTTAGTTGCGCATTAATTCGTTCATCATTTTGACTCATTCAAAACACTTCTTCCTATTGAAATCATTATTTTCAAAAGGAGATGTGTATAATGGATAATTCTATCAAATTTATGTTAAGCGATATTGCCAATAACCGCGGTAAGCACGTTCAACGTGAATAGATGAATCTTCTTTTATTCTAGGTAGGATATTACTTGTAAGATTAGGATAGGATATCCTTAAATGATGTTCTTCTGTTAAGATCCTATATATTTCTTTATTTGCTAGAGGGACGCCTGCTTCTTTCAATATTGAAGCAATAGTAAGGCTAATTTTTTGGTAGGATTGATTTCGCTTTATTCCTTCTTTTTTTGCTAGCAAATACTTTTGATTTTCAATATCGGACTTGGGTATTTTTGAAGAATTCGTTTTTATCGAATAATTTATTCCTAGTTCAATATCTAACTTACTCAATTGATCTTTAAACTCATTGTATATCTTTGTTATCTCGCTCCTTTCCTTCATTAATAAATCCATTTGCTGGTAAATCAATTTTTTTTCATCACATTTATCCATTATTTTCTTCTCCTTTCACTTATTACCAACAAAACAATTGACTGAAAAGACACGGAATTAAAGAATTATCTGACAATCAAATAAATACTAAAAAACCGAAACTAAAAATGTAATTTGAATTCATAGATCAAAATGCATACTATTATTCACACATTAATTTTTATGATCGTTAATAGTGAACCTATCTTTGAAAATCATAGATTTATCATTACAATCTTTAGCCGCCATAATTGTTTCAAGATTAAACTCCATTTCCAAAACCTCAATTCATCTTTAATAAAGAAGAGTTGAGATTAAGTTAAATTCTTTTTTTCATTTTTAAAATAAAAAATGACAAAAAAGTTATCTTAACCTTTTCGTCATTCTTTATTAAAATCAATATATTAAAAATTTAGAGTACACAACTGAGAAAACAAGGTAATTACATATAGCTTTGGTAATCCTACTAAACTACAACACTTTATCAAAGTATCGAATCGCAAAATAATCAACTGGAGCTTTCAAAAAAATGGCGTATATAGCATAATGCAATATTTTCTCAACACTAAGGTTTAATTCAAATCCTAGCATTACAACTAAAAAATATAGAAAAAAAACAAGAAAAGCCAAAAGATTAAAGTACAATATAGATATATTCCTTGCTTTACTTTCAATGAGTAACCATCGTTCACTGTTCTCATTTTTATATTGATTCTTTTCTATGAACTTAGATCTTAACATACTACATACCGCCGCTAATATTAAGAACAACACTGTAAAAATTTTCAAATACACTTGATTAAACATTACTTGCCCACCTTCTTTTTATAAATGTTTATTCTTGTTAATTTATATATTTTTGTAAAATAACCTTATAATGCTAATAGTAACTTAAATTTAATTCTACTCTCAACTCTTATACTGAATAATATTTTCAAAATGGGAAAACTTCCTAATTAAAACTATGGTATCATTATCTTATAATAGTAAAACTAAAGGGAGGAAGAAAGATGATCGTCATTCTGGAAGATAATATTCTACAAGCTCAAACAATTCACAAACTAATTATCAAACTTTCCAAAAAGAACGCATATCATATTGGTAAAGTTAAAGTAACATCACGTCCAACAGAAATAGTTGATCTGTGCAAAAACTCAAAAGATAGACAAAATCTATATTTTTTAGACTTAAAAATAAAAGATGACAGTTCTGCTGGATTCAAAATTGCTCAAACTATTAGGTCTATAGAGCCAGAAGCTATGATAGTTTATGTTACTGCTTACTCTGATTTAGCTTTGGAATCATATGATTATTTAGTTTCTGCGTTAGCATACATTGTGAAAACAAATTCAAACGAAGAATTTAAAAATAAAATAGCAAAATGTTTAAGCATATATAATTATTACTTAGAAGAGTTAAATACCGACGATCTTTTTATCTTTGAAAATAAATTTGCTAATATAAAAATTCCATTTAAAGAAATTCTATTTATAACGACAATTTCTGCTCATAAACTAATGATAAAAACTCGAACTAAAGACATATTCATACGTGAATCATTAAAAAATTTAGAAAAAATTGATGAAAGACTTATAAGATGCCATCAATCTTTTCTTGTTAATTTGCAAAACATTAAATATATTAATAAATCTCAACGTAACATTCACTTTTCGACAACTTTATCTATCCCTATATCTAGAAGGCTTATTTCCACAGTTACAAAATATTTAAAAGAATTAAACTAGGATTTTGTTTTCTATCAAATTAATTTAAAACATAGAGATTTTAGATATCTTCTTTCATCACAATTGTTTGAATGAGGAAATCATCAACAATCTCTGTGGTCAGATGAATTTTAGTATTAACTTTTAAAATTTTCTTGAGGGAATACAGCCCAATACCATTTCTAGGCTCTTGAAACTGATTATTTGTGGTATAAAATTTTTGAAACATTTTTTCTTTATCTACAGAATGCTCTTGAATACAATTTTTAACTGATAAAGACAAACTATTATTAACTAAAAATATAGTAATTTCCACTTCCTTATTATGCTTAGAACTTTCAGCTGCTGCAATTGCATTATCAAGCAATATTGAAGAAGCTCTAATCAGATCTACTCTATTAATTTGTACTTCTCTAACTATTCCTAATACACAAATAGATAGATTCACATTCTTCATTTTCGATTCTACATGCTTAGATATCAGCAAATTTTTTAATTCTGGTAACTGGATATTATCAAACATCCCATTATCAAGACTATATGACCTTATTAAATCTTTTGTTGGAGAAACAACATTATAAAATATTGTTTTAACTTGATCAAAATTTTCATTCCGTATACTGTTTTCTAAAGTCAAAAGTATATTAAGATAATCATGTCTGAACGTTAAAAGTTCATCTGTAAGCTTTTCAAGCTCACCAACATATATATCAAATTTTTTTTTCGCCTCTTTCTCTTTCTTCCTTTTCCCTATTAAATATATAGTTTTATATAGAAAAAATGTAACACATATATTTATAAATGAATAGAGTAAGAGCGCTGTATTACTACCTTTAGATTGAAAAAAAGCAAATAATAAAATCGTTCCAAAAAAGAGCCACAAGACCTCCACTTTCAATAAAGAATGTTTTAAGATAAAGCTAAAGCGACTAATCAAAATAACTATAATAAAATACACTAATATCATAGAGCATAAATAGCTATATTCTCCGAGAAAAGTGAATCTGTCCAAAATATTATAAATGAAAAAAGAAGATAACGATACTAGCAATATAGAAAGCAATGCTGTAAAAATTTCCTTTATATAATTAACACTATAGCCACTTATAAAATTGTATGAAAGTAATAAAACAGCAAATATAATATTTGATAGGCTAACAAACTTTGTCATTGATATACTGATTATTACTACTGCTATTATAATAGAGGCAACTAAAACTACACTTCTTTTTATATGCCTAGTATTAAATTTATTAAACAAAAGTACTGTAATATGTACTTGAAAAAAAACACTCAATAATATTTTTACATCAATCATTTTTCTTACTACTTGGTTTTTTAGGAGCATATATTAAGTATGGCCAAGGACATTTCCATCCTTCTCGATTAGTTTCATTTTTCATTTGCTCAGTAACCCACTCATTCATTTTTTTCTGTATTTTCTGTTGAATTCTTATCATTTTGTCACTCCTTTTATTACTTTTTCTGTAAAAGGTAATATCATCGCTAATTCAGACAATATACCAGCTAATATTGACACTTTTATCCAATAAATCCTACTAGAAAAAAAGATTAAATATTGGATTGCTAAAATAAACAAACATCTTTTTGCAATCCTATTATTTTTAAGTTTAACAAAAACATGTACAGAAAAATAACAGTACACTAAAATACACATAAATATTGTGATTAGAGAATTAAACTCTAGCTTCATGAATAAAAGAAATTTAGGAAAAAAAACAAACACTAAGACTGATTGAACTGTACAATAAAACGATTTAGTAGCATGCCATCCTTGAGCATATTTCCTCAAAAAAGCAAAAGTAGCTAAGGTTAACAAGCTACTATTAAGACATTCCAAAAAAAATGCTATAAAGAAAATAAGAACTGTCTTAAACGTATTTACTAATATTACTTCTATATTATACCTTATCCATTGAGCTCTTTCAGTGATATTGTCATAATTCACAGAAAATATTTTTTTGGCAATAATTATCGACAAGTTTTGATACATAATACTCCCCCTAACTACACTGTTAGCATATTTTAACTAATTTACTAAAAGAGAATTAATTAAATTAATTTCACCATATCCAAATTTGATACCTTTTCCTTTTTCAGAATTAATAGCTCCCTTTTTTAATAATTTAGAGACTTTTTTTTCAATAGAAGAATTTTTTTTAAAATCATGGTTAGATAAAATTGCACAAATTGAACCTGTAACAAGTGGAGCGGAGAAACTAGTTCCAGCGTTGAAAGCATATGAATTACCAAGATGAGTAGATAAAACCAATTCATTAAAATCTATATTCCCATCGTTGTCAAATACAAAATCCCCCGAAGGAGCAACAAAATCTATAGTTCTCCCATAATTACTAAATGAAGCAATTTCTCCATTTCGTTTTGTTCCACCAACTGTAATAACATCATTTTTTAAATCCCCAGGTAAATGATAAGTACCTCTTCTATTATTTTCATCTAGATCAGCATTACTATTTCCAGCAGATGCAACAACTATAGTACCTTTTTGTTTTGCATAATTTACAGCCTTTTTATATGCTTTCATTGTAAGTTTTTCATCCTGAATATCCTTACTTTTATAAGTTCCCAAACTTATATTAATAACATCTATTCCACTATTAGCGGCCTCTACTATCGCTGCTATAACCCATGAGGATTCCCCATCCTCTCCGTCAATTACTTTATAAGGAATTATATTCGCGTTAGGAGCTACTTGCATTATTAGTCCCGCTACCATTGTCCCATGACCATTCACATCTTGAAGTGCATCATTCTCAGTAACAAAAGATTTCCCAACTTCTATATTCAAGTGTTCCCTTAATTCATCATGTGATAAATCAACTCCACTATCAATAACAGCTACATTAATGTTATCCCCTAAAGAAAATCCATATGATTTACGATAGTCAGTAATTTTATCAACACCCCATGAATACTCCATCAATACTTGAGAAAAAAATGGAATACTGGTAGTAGTAGTTTCAGGTGAAACAGATAACATTTCACCAACTTCTCCACCTGTTTTTTCAGCACTTATTTTAGCATTTTCTAACTCTTTTAAAGATGCATTTTTAATTTCTACCATTGACAAATCATCCAATTCAACGATTTTCTCTTGTGGAATTTCCAAATTTTCAACAAATTCATTCTTTTCAGAAATAGAATCAAATAAATATGAAATCACTTCTTCTGCATAAACACTTTCTGAACTTATTGAGAATAAAAAGAACGAACTAAGTCCTAATATGAAAATTATTTTTTTTGCTTTTGTATCCATTTTATTCACTTCCCGTCTTCATTTTCATAATTACTAAGATACAAATTTTTATACGCAGAATTTTTCCTTAATAATTCTTGGTGTGATCCCATTGCAACTACTCTACCTTCACTCATTAGTACTACTTTATCAAATTTAGATATATCAGACAATCTATGGGCTACAACAATTAAAGTAGAGTTCATTTGAAAGAGATTATCCATAATTTTTTTCTCCGAAATATTATCGAGAGCACTTGTAGGTTCGTCAAAAAGTAATATTTTAGGAGAGTTTAATACCGCCCTACAAATTGAAATCTTTTGCCTTTGACCACCAGAAAAATTTTTCCCATCTTCCGAAACAATTGTATTTAACTTCAATGGAAATGCTTCAATAATTGACAATAAATCAGATATTAGTGTGGCTTTCTCAATTTCTTCACTATTAATTTTTCTTCCCATCAAGATATTCTCAGAGATTGTTCCACTAAATAATGCACCTTCTTGCATAACTATTCCTACTTGACTTCTATACACCTTCTTATTCAATTTACACAAATCTAGGTTATCAATATTCAAAACTCCTTGTGTTGGCCTATACATTCCACCTATAAGTTTTAACAACGTGCTTTTTCCTGAGCCACTACTTCCTACAATTGCAATTTTCTCTTGTGGAGAAATATTTAAATTAATATCTCTCAAAACTAAATTATCAAATTCACTATATTTGAAAGAAATATTTTCAAGTGTAATTTTCCCCATATCTATGCTTATTTTTTCTTCATTTCCTTTATCTTCAGGTTCGCTATCTATAATATCTACTAATTTACTTATATAAAGTTTTACCATAGTAAAATCAGAATACGAATTAGCAACTGAAATCAAAGGCACTAGAAAAGCGGCACCTAATGTATTAAACGCTACAATATCTCCCAAAGATAAAGTATTGCTTTGCAACAGAACTATGCCTATAGAAAACGTTAGTAATGGAAAAATCACTTGTATAGTAATAGGAACATTCATTAATATTGAATTCACTTTAGATTTTTCTTGTTCAAGTTTCATTTGTTCTTTAAAGTTATTTTGCCATTTTTGAAACATGTCTTCCTCGGCACTAACTGATTTTATAGCAATTGTATTGTTTACAATCTCTGTAATTAAATTTTGAGATTTTGTAATAGCTGGCATTTGATTTTGATTAATCTTTAAGGTAAACCTTGTATTTAAAAAAGAAAATATTACCAAAATCACAGAAATAAAAATTGTAATTAGAGTCATTAAAGGGGAATATCTCATCATCAAAACTAAATAAAATATAAAGAATATGCAATCAATAAATAAACGTATACCTCGTTCACACATAATTGATCTAATAAAAGTATTAGAATTAATTCTGTACATTAACTCACCTTTGCTTCGGTTAGTAAAAAAATTAACTGGTAAATTCATCAAACGTGACACTGTCATTTGTAAGAAACTTGTATCAAATGAAATCTGTAAATTATTTATAATCCTAGTTCTAGCAACATTGAATAAATAATAGAATAATGTAATAGCTATCATTGAAAAGAAAATAATTTTCATGTTTAATTCATTACTACTATCAATCATTCTCTGTATCAAAGTTGGTATTAATAAACTCAAAACTTGAATTCCTATAGTTGTAATAAATGTTTTTATTAATAAAGATCGGTTATCCAAAATGATCGTTTTTATTTTGCCGTTTATTGATACCCTATTTCTTAAAGTTTTATTCCTAGTATTTTTTATAAATAAAATTATACGAGAAAATTTTTCGGTAAATTCGTCCATATGACAACGAACTCTACCTTTAGCAGGATCTACAAGTATTACACCCTTCTTCGTAAACTTTTCAACTATAACAAAATGACGATTATTCCAATAGGCTATACAGGGAGTTGGTATTTCTGATGAAAAATCATTTCCTGTCACTCGAACAACATTTGATGAAAGATCATAATTTGAAAGAATAGTTTTCATTTGTAGAAAATTATACCCTCCTTTTGGAACTCCATATCTACTTCTGAGAATTGTTAAATCAATTTTTTGTTTATAATAATCAATCATCATTGCAACACATGACAACCCACATTCGCTATGTTCCATCTGTTCTATAAATTTAATTCTTCTCATTTGTATTTTCACCATTTTCTATTTTTAAGCACTCGCTTAAAGTCGAAAACTTAAACATGTTATTTTTTTCCCAATACATAGGTTCAAAAGATTTATCTCCTAAATCAAATCTTTTCTTCATAATTTTTTGATAAACCGTAAATTGTTTTTCTAATCGTTCTGATGAATGATTACTTTCGTTCCAAAAATCAATTATTTTCAAAGATGCCTCACTGCAAGTGTCCTTGAGCCAATCTTTATCAGTCAGTTCCTTAGGATAATCATTTGCAGCATTCTTTTTATAAATAACCTTTGAGCCAAAAGAAGTCAGATAATTCTCTAATTGATTAAGAACTGTTTCATGACCATTTGAACTACATGTAGAAATAACTAATGCACCTTTACCACGAAATTTTAGAATATGAGAATACCAGCTAATTCTATCAATAAAATTTTTCATATTACCACTGATACTATGCATATATACTGGACTTCCAAAGACTATTAGGTCAGCAGAAATCATTTCCCCTGTTATTTTTTCAATATCATCATTGATGGGACAACTTCCACTAACAAAACAGGCTGAACAACCTTTGCATAGTTCTACATTAGTATTAAATGCAGTATAAATATTAAGTTGAACCTCTTCATCTATCACATCAGAAATTTTCTTTATTATTTCTTCAAGAAAATTGATAGTGTTAGATTTTTTTTTATTTGTTCCAATATAAGCAACTATTTTTTTCATAATTTTCACTTCCTTAGAGAAAATAAGCGTATAAACATTTAAAGAGGTCTATACGCTTATTAATTATTAGAATCTAATCTCTACAAACTGTAATAGTAGCAACTTCATACGAAACTGTTAAATAGTTTGAAATTCTTGAAAGAACAGGTGACCAACCACCTTCAACCGTAATATCACCAGATCCTTGAATCAATTCCATACTCTCTTCTGATAAATCTTCAAACGCTTTACCTACAAAACTATTCATTTCATTTGTTTCCATTTCTATTCCTACTTTCTACTAAATTTAGCATCGTGTAATTGTTGCAAAAATAAACGAAGCAAGCAGTAAACATGGGCTAGATGATTCAGGTGATACATCGCCCGATCCTTGAATTTCTTCCATCATTTCCTCAGGTAATTCTTCAAAAGCATAACCAACAATTTCTTCCATTTCTAATTTTGCCATCTGTAATCCCTCCTCACTTAATTAAGATGCACTTTTAGGAAAACACAACAACACTGATACTCCTATAAGTGACCATGCAACTGGGGAACTTTCCACTTGAATATCTCCATTGCCTTGAAGTTTTTCCATTTCTTCAACAGAAAGATCTTCAAAAGATTGCCCCACAAACTCATTAATTTTTCTTGATTCCATAGCTATTACTCCTTTCAAATTTATTTAAAAAATGGATAGATCCATTTCTTATAAAGATTTAATAAACAAGTTAGATCCTATAATAATAAAATAAATTTACAAAAAGAACTAAGTTATTATAAAGTTAACAATTGTATATCCCCTAAATTTCTTTCTTTTTTTAAATATTGAAGAAATGAGTAGCCAATACCAGATACCCCTGTAAACAGACCCACACTTTCAATTTTAGAGAAATACGCAATATTGTAGTTATTTCTTGCAATCTGGTTCTCTACCATTGTTTGAATGTATTGATTTCCTACTTTCGAGTAACTGGCGTTCGAAGTATCTTCTAAATAAGGTAAAAGACTTAATATTCCTGAATTTCCATGACACAAGCAATCATCATTAGAAAATGATGTAACTAATGAAGCATCTAATTTATTTAACAAATCCAACAACTGCTTTTGTATTACATTATCCCGAAAAATACTATGAATATATACTCTTGCTTTTACTAATCCAGAAAGCCCCCAACACCATCTCAAATCTATACTATCCGATAAGCTCTCAAGTTCAATTGTTAAAATTGAAGTAATACAATTTTTTATTCTATCTGAGTTATCAAATTCCAAACATTTAGCTAATGACACTGCAACTCCAGAAAGTCCATGAGCAAATCCTAAACCTAATTTTTCTAGTTTTCCCATCTCTACATTGGATATTAAATCATCTTTCAAAGTACACATATAGGTTTTCGCTTTATCAGAATCAATTATTTTACAAACTTCAACTAAAAGAGACAGTATCCCAGCTTTTCCATTCATCCAATCATTACTCTTAGTATCTAAAATTTGTTCAATCTCAAGTTCATTTATTGTATCGTTTACAAAGTCGCTGAAATCGGATCTACCTAATGCTTTTATTTCAATAAGAATTGGGTAGATAGGTGATAATTTACCTTCATACGCAGATAAAACTAAACTATCTTTTGACAATTTTATAGCTGATATCATCACTTGCTTATAGAAAGAAAAATATTTTTCGTCTCCAGCAACCAAAAATAAATTTAAATAGAAATAGGCAATACCTGATAATCCATCATAAAGACTTTCATTTGTTGGTTTTACACCTAATTTTTTAGTTTCTGGAATAATATCAATAGTAATCCAAGAAAGATCACTATTCGCATCATCCCATACTACTTTCTCAATTAGCTTATCCCCTATCATTTTAGCTTCATGAAGCGCATTAATACTTGTTTGTCTATTACAAAGTGGTAAATTCGAATCTCTATTTCTTAAATATGTCTCTTCAAATAAATCTAAGCTTGTCAGAAGAAATCCTAGTTGCAACTGTATCTCTTCATTATCCAATTGTTGAATTCTTTCTCTAAAGTACTCTATCCCTGATTTTTCAAAAAAGTTATTAATCATTCTCCCCCTACTATCTTCAATATCATTAGAATTTACCTTAGAAAAGAAAATGGGGATGTCTCCCATCAATAAATCTTCATATTCACTGATAATAACCCTTTTATCCTGATGAGGGTAAGCCCAAATATTTGAAATCAACTTTTCTCTATAAAACATTTCCTGCATATAATTAGGGTGGTTAGAAAAATTCAATAAAGAAGCATATCTTTGGGTTCCCTTTAATAAATATCTTATTTTTAAATCATTAAAATAATTAACTGGGCTATTTTCCGAGAGTAATATTTCTTTATGTTTCATAAAAAATCTCATCAGTTCAAGAAACCCTTCAACTATGTGCAGACTATAATCTTTATAATCTACAAACTTATTTAGATATTTGGGTAAGTTTTCTCTTTGTTTAGGATGATTTCGAATCTCTTGCTCCTCATATTTAAAATCTGCTTGATTAATATTTGTTGGATAATTTCCTTTTGTAACTATTTCAGTCAGTCCACCAGCAATTCCACTGAAATCATTTTTATTATTAAAATCATCTGAAATAAGAACTGAATTTGGCAATAGTCCCGATCTCATAATCGTTTGATTAACAGTCATTAAAGCAACTTTCACAAAAGCTTTATCAACGACACTTAGTGTTGTCTCATTATGAAAAATCGTTTCTCCATCAATTATTACCGGATAGGCACCATGTGCTATTAGATTATCCATATGTAGATCATTCATTGATAAAACGTAGGATAATGCTATCAAATGACCCATCCTTTGATAATAATTCTCAATTTCCTGAATTGACTTACAATCTTGATGTGTTATAAACTCCTGAAAAGTATATTGTTCTTTATATATTCCTCTAGGAGTTTTTATTTTTAATAATCCTGAATTATTATTAATCCAAGAAATAAATAGTTCTAAGGATTTAGCAACATCTAAATTTTTAGGCTTAAAGGCAAGTTTATATTCCCCAATAGTCAATATCATAACGCTCTTACCTTGTTCGTGGGAATCGCCCGCCGAAAGTGAGATATCTGAAACAGAAACTTCGGATATCTTGAACATCTCTTTTATTTCATTTGAACACTCAACGATAGCTGTTGTAAGATTAAGAAAATTTTGTAAAAAGAATTTAGTCCGTGTTGAAATTAAATATGCAGCAACAGAATATTTTGAATAAAATTTATAGTAGTCTCCTTTATCAGAAAATAACTCCTTCAAGAATTCTGAAAACTTATCTTCTGTATTTTTAGATTGAAATTTATGTTGTCGTTTATAATTTTCTAATTCAATAACTATCACTTTACTTAATATATTAGTCATTTCAACGCAATAATTATTAATAAAATCCTTTTTAACACTAGAAGAAAGACTCAATGAAGAATCTTTAAATTCAAACCTCTTAATTTCTTTTTCAACAAAACTAACAAAAGGCTGAATTGCTATTACTATTCCAGCTCCATTATTCTCAATTTCCATTTCGTCAATCATTTTGCTAAAAAATAACAACCAATCTGGAAACTCTACTTTTTGTTCAAATGTAAAATCAGACAATGAAAAAGCAAATTTTTCTTCAGTCATTTTTCTTGAAAATAGCATATCATCGTATCGTTCATTTTTTACAATACTTTTAATAGCTTTCCATTCGTTCAACTTATCACAATTTACTACAGAAGTAGTTTCATCATAATACTTTGAT
The DNA here is from genome assembly GCF_059621045.1 of Vagococcus sp. WN80Y. Lineage (NCBI taxonomy): Bacteria > Bacillati > Bacillota > Bacilli > Lactobacillales > Enterococcaceae > Vagococcus > Vagococcus sp. WN80Y. The sequence goes on along the minus strand of NZ_JCAQHY010000174.1, from coordinate 152,611 downwards.
TTTTGTTCAACTTTTAATGTGTCTACATAAATCTTTTTGAGCATTCCTTCTTTTGTCTGAGACAGACTTTCTTTTACCACTTGATTATGTCTATTCATGTTTGCTCCCCTTCTTCTTTATTTAAGTAAGAACTAATAATTTCTTCCATATTCGTTTTTTATAACAATCCTAATTAGTTTTTTCTATTCAAAAAAATGTTCCTTAATTCTTGATAAATTTATCATATTACAACTTTTAATACTTAATCCAGTGTCTGTCTTTTTTTGGTATATGAAATAACATATCTGGTCATTAAAATATCATCTCACTATATTTTTCTACTATAATAGAAAATTTCATTTGATTAAAGCTATTAATTTTAACTAAATAGTGCTAAAATGATTTCCAATAATATAGCTTTAAACTTCCTTTTTCATTTAGATGTAACTTACTTGATTCTATGGTAAGCTACCTTACAAACGTCCTAAAAGTATATTCTTAATATCCTTCCTTTATTCTTGATGTTCTCACTTTATACGTTTTAAATTTGTTTACGTTTATAAAATATCTTACAGAATTGAGGAAAAAACTATGCTAAAAAAATTTAAGTGGACTAAAAATGATGCTTTCTTTCTACTAGGAACGTTAATCTTTATCTTTCTAATATATTCATTTTTACTTATGCCTATTAGTGTGTCAGGTAGTTCAATGATGCCAACTTTAAAGGATAAAGATCGACTTTATGCAAGGAAGATTGGTGACGTAAATAGATTTGATATAGTTACATTTAAAGCTCCTAATGAAAAAAACTATTTTATTAAGAGAGTTATCGGTCTTCCAGGAGAAACTATCATGTACAAAAATGATCAATTATACATAAATAGTCTTCCCATAGATGAACCGTTTCTTGAAACCTATAAAGAAGGATTAACAGATAAGCCTCTAACTGTAGACTTTCGTTACGGAAATGAGGAAGAACTTTACTTAATTCCGAAAAATCATTATTTTGTATTAGGAGATAATCGAACAAATTCAAAAGATAGTCGTTATATTGGAACAATTGAACGTGACAAAAATTTTCGAGTAGTCATTTTTAGACTATTTCCTTTAGATCAGTTTGGGATAGTTAAGTAATTATATGTTTATAGTAAACTATAAACTGTTCCCTCTAATTAATAATTATCCAATTTTCCAATTTCTGTAAAATCAATTCAAACTGTGATATCTGCGTCATTTTCGTTTTTTGATCCAAGTATTTTACAGAAGCTTGCACGACTACCTGATTCTCTTTTTTTGTATAAATTAGATCAAGTAATTCCACAAAAACATAATCCTTTCCTATTGGTTTTAAGGCATTCTCACTCACATAATAGGATAACTCTTTCTCACTTGCTTTAGGATACAGCTTAAAAAAAGTCTCTAAAAACGAGTTGATTTCTTCTGTTGTTTTAGCATCAACTGTTCCATCAGTTTCTAGTTTCTTAGGTTCATAAGAGGCTTTCGTCGGTTTACTACTAATCGTTGGATTCTTCGTAATGACCATGTTATTCGCTTTATCGACATAAACAGTCAATGTATAAACTGAATCAACCGTTTGCTTTTTCTCTTTTTCAGAGATTAATTGTTTAACAGAAAATAGAACGTCAAAGTTAGTATCATCAACCTGCTGAATATCCCAAAATTGGATAGCCTCTACCTTAGAATTCGTTGGAATATCTGTCCTTATCACATCAGAATTTAGAGTCTGTAGCTCTTCTGTTAGATACATTTTCAAGTTCTCTTTTCGTTTATCTAAAGCAGCTTGGTTGTGTTCCCACGAGTAATATTCTTGAATAAAATTTTCTGTAAAACTTTTAACTTTGCTCGTGTCAATCACACGCTGTTCAATGATTTCTTTCTCATGAACCGTATGTTGATCAATGGCTGTAAAATTCTTATAGATACCAAAACAAAGACTAACAATCAAAAGACACCACAATAGTGTAACTAATTTTTTATGTGTCCCCACTTTTACAGTAGGAACTCTTTTTTGTTTTGGCACCTTTGCTTTTCTTTCTATTTTAATTTTCATTGTGTGTTTTCCTTTCTCTATTTATTGATGATTCTTCCTGCGCCAATAAGGTGTTGTTGCCAATAGGAAGACGTTAAATCATCATAACCAATCGGATCGCCAGCATTATACATTTGGGTCGGTGAGACAACAATGCCGACATGCGTCACATAATCAGACGTAGCATAGGTTGAATGAAAAAAGACTAAATCTCCTGCTTTAGCTTCTGATAGTGGAATATGCTGAGTTGCATCATATTGAGCTTGGGCAATTCGAGGAAGCACAATACCTGCCTTTCCATAACACCATTTTGTTAGCCCACTACAATCAAAACTGGTTTCTGGTCGATCACCGCCAAAGACATAAGGGAATCCTTGATATTTTAGCGCTTCATCCATAATGGCTTGAACAGTTTTATCATCAAATTTTGTTACTCCAGTAGCTAGATATTGCGAAACCAATTTGAATAGCGATAGGTAATCCTTTGAAATAATCTCCAGATTTTCCCCCGCTCCACACCGTACGTGAGACTTTCACCTCATACGGCGTTCCATCAAAGTTCTGTTTATAAATTATGCCGTCTCTTTAATTGACCATTAAAACACTATTATTAGCTTGCACTCGTAATTGATTAATTTTTTCAATTTGAAGACTAGACAACTTGAATCGTTTCAAATAGAGAGTAATTATGGATTGTTTTTTTGCGTGTATTAATTTATGAATGTCTTGATGGAGAATAATTAAATTTTGGTATTTGTCTGAGCCACCCAAATGTTTAGGTACTATATGATGACAATGAATATCAGTCAAATCCAACAATTCCCCTGTAATACCACATTTCCCTCGTTGAGAGCTATATTTTGAAATCCGATTATCAATGTATTCAATACTTCTTTTGATTTTTGATGCAATCATCATCTGTGTTAGAGTTGCTGGACTAAAATCAAGTGTCTTATGAATAAATTGACGGCCTTCTTTTGTATACTTATTTACGCGAGAATTTAATGACATCACTTTCCGATGTTTTATATACCCTAAAGGTACGATAGGGCTTTTTTGTAGCCATCGAACTTGTTTACTTTTTCCATAATACTTTTTGATGAAAAGATTTAAAATGTTCCCTTCTTTTTTAGTTGGTAGTCTTCTGTTAACAACACGACTGATTGACTGGTTAATTTTGGCAAAATCGGCACTAACCTGTGTAGCGACACGATAATAAAAATGAATGCCAATAACAATAGAGTTGTACTTCCTTAATTCATCCAGTTGAGTATTTTGATTTATTGGTTTCATTAGCTTTTTAAGATGATTTTTTAAATTTTTATGGATTCTTTTTAGTGATTTTCTGCTCACATGTGACTCGACTACATATTTTTGCTCTTTGCGCATCAATTTTAGTTCAAATCCTAAAAATTCAGAAGACTTTTTCTTTAAATTAATAATCTTGGATTTGTCCTCATTAATTTCTAGGGTCAGTCTGGCATGAAGCCATTGTTTTACTGCATAGTAAATGGCATTGGCATGACTTCTTTTCCTACAAAATATCTTAAAGTCATCTGCATAGCGAACAATATAAATCTCTTTTAAATTCGATTTTCGTAACTCTTTATACTTATTGCCCTTGTCTAATCCTTTGCCTTCGGCAGTTCTGTCCAATACTCTTGCAGATTTACTTTTGCCAGGCATATCTTCCCATTGAGAAACAATCCACCAATCCAATTCGTTTAGTACGATGTTGGAAAGTAGGGGAGAAAGTACTCCTCCTTGTGGCGTTCCTTTTTTAGGATGAAGAACTTTTTTATTTGGTAAAATAATTGGAGCACGAAGCATGGCTCTAACGATTCTGAGTAACCACCTATCCTGAATTCCTAGTGTCCACATTTGTTTGATTAACTTAGAATGATTGACATTATCGAAGAAACTTTTAATGTCTATATCTACTACAAATTGGAGTTTACTAATATTCATCAGTCGGTAGCACTTAGCTATAGCGTGATGAGCCGATCGATTTGGTCGAAATCCATAACTATTATTGTGAAATTTAGCTTCACATATAGGTTCCAGAACTTGCAAAATACATTGTTGAAGTATTCTATCCATAATCGTTGGAATTCCTAAAGGACGAGTTTCTCCATTAGGTTTAGGGATGTCAACTCTTTTGACCGCTCTAGGTGAGTAAGAAAAAAGTCGTGTTTGAACTGTTTTAACAAATTCATTTTCTTCCATAGCTTCTATATTTTTAATCGTCTGCTTGTCTACACCAGCGGTGTAACTACCGCGATTCTTCTTAATATTTCTGTAGGCTAGTTTTATGTTGTTAGCTTTCATCACAAAACCCATTAAATCACTAAAAATCATCTTGTTTTCACTTTTGAAATAGAGTTCATCAAAATCATCAGTCATATCATAGTATTCCATGTGCCGGAGTGTTTTATTGGTTTTAGTTTCTTTCATAGCACTACCACCTTTCTTACTATCGGATAGAAGGCAGTGTTTATTTGGTCATACTCGATTCTATGAATAACATCTTTTATAAACATTGATTCTTTGACTTGTGGCTATCCCTCCATTATATTTCTATAATTTCATAGGTACTGTGCCACTACTCTCACTGACATGAACAAGCTTATTTATTCGACTTGAACGATTCTTAGGAATATAGTTTCCTCCACGTTGTCAGTTTTCCACGTTCCAATATTTCTATCTATTTCATTTCTATTTTTAGGTGCTTACTTTGAGCCTGTTTATATCCAGTACCTTTAATACTGCATGGTTGTTCATATCTACGCATCTTACTTAACCACTATAAACATCCGTTCCCACTGATTGTGGTAGAATCCGATACATTTCTATACCGTCCAGTTATAGACCCGTTCATTCGCAAGTTCGTCAGTTCTTTTTCAAACATTCTCACCTTGAATAGTTTATAGACTCCCGATCTATCCGTTACACTATCCACCTCTGAATAGCTTTCGTACAAATAAATTTGTTTACGGTAACTTTCAACCGACTTCACCGAGCTTCTAACAACCATTTAACTATGTCCTGATTGCTAGTCGGAGTATTAGAGGAGCGTTTCAGGGCGTTACTCCGTCATTCCACTTCTCGAAATATTAGTTCTCCTTCACTAAAATTTGATTCACGCTTTTTTAGTATAAGTGCCTAACCTTTTCAGTTAGAAACGTGTCGCACCGTAAAATTGATTGCCATAGTTATAACGCCAACCACCATTAATTGGAATAGCGATTGGATTGGGATAGTTTACTTTACCCCCACCAGACTTTTCTTTTGAAAAACTCTCTGCTAATTCATATGAATACTTCTTACCTTTGGACGATACATAATCAAGAAATCCTCCCCCATAGTTATAGGACTGAATTGTGGCATTGATATCCTCAATTCCCTTCGCTTTAGCTGAGCTTAAAAGCTCCGAAAAATACTTACAGCCTTGTTTAATCGAAGCCTCTGTCGACAATATATTCGGTGCCAATCCAAGCGATTCACTGCTTTGCATCACATCTTGACCTTTCCCACCTGATTCTACTTGCATAATGGCTAAGATATATGAAACATATTCAGAAATACCATATTCTTTACAGTATTTTTCGACCGTCTGTTTATGTGCCAATACGTCAGACGAAACATCTAACCCTGTAAGAGAATCTGTGCTGTTGCCATTTTCTTCCTCATCAGAAAAGAAAAGCGTGACACAAAATAATACGCCAAAAAGAACAGTAAAAAGACTCATCACACCTATGACAAGCTTTAATTTTAATAGTTTCATGATTAACGCCTTATCCTGTTGTTTATTTTTTTAGGCTTGACTAACACTCGCTTCTTGTTTAATTGAGTCGGTGTTTTTGTGAATTTTGTCGGTATAGGTTGATTAGTACGTTTAATCTGAGTCGTTGCTCTTGAAGAGACACTTGGTTGATTCGGTCTATTTTCTGATTTAGGCGGTACATTAGGACGTTGGTGTTCCGGTCGTTTTAGTTTCATATTTCTAGTTGGCATGGTTGAAGTAGTTGACTTCCGAGCGTTCTTAGTTTTGTCCAGCTCTAAACGTTTTTGCACAATTGTTTCTCTATGTTGTCGTTGCTGAGCCAAGCGTTCTTGATGATTTAGTTTAGGGGTCGTTTTAGCGGTAGTTGCGAACTGCTTCATCGCTTCTTTGGTTCCCTCTTTCTTTTGATGAAGCGCGTACTTTGTTTGAGTCGGAAGACCTTTCACTTGTTCTTTCATCAGCCCTGCTTTGTCTGTTAGCTTCTGTTTCGTGTCTAAGAGATTCCCTGTAGTCTGGCCTAATTTCTTAGCTAAGGTTGGCTGATTAGCAGTTGATCTACTAACACTTCGATTTTGATATTTAGAAGCGTGTTCCGAACTAGGAGCATTCTTTTTCGGTACCTTAGTTTTTGGATTTTTAGAAGTAGTTGCCGTTGCTAAACCAGCAAGCGCCATTGAACGCCCTAATTTCCGCTGTAGGTTTCGCGTTTGACGGTGAATCATCATACGTGGTTTACGCATAATTTGCTTGCCAACACCTTGAGACTCACTGCTTTGAAGGGAGAACATACTCATCAAATCACCTAATTTAAAATAGATTCCTGCAAACGTCACAATCTGCAAGAAAGCGGTCATAAAGAACGGTTGACTAGCTGATAAGGAATACAGCATCGTGGAAATACTAAACGCAACCGTAATAATCAAGGTAATCCCTGCACGCATCATAATGACATTAAACAGCTTCATAATCGCTTTTTTACTTGTCCCATTAAAGCTAGGAATCATACTTAATAAGAAGCTAATCGGCAAAAACATCGCATAGATAATAAAGAGCACTTGAGAGAAAATCATGATACCCGTCAGTAAAAAAACAAAAATAGAAATCCCTATATTAAAGAGAAACAAGAAAAAAACCATCCCTAAACGATTAATGGTTTTAGTAATGGTTAACTGATTATTTTTTTGCTCTTCTATCTCAGCTTTTACAATTTTTTCGCGATCCTTGCCGTCATTTAAATCTGGACTAGTTGAAACTAGCTTCTTGATTCTCTCTTCTCCAATCTCCTCTCGATTAGAATTATCATATTGAAGTAATAACCAAGGCTGCTCGACTTGAATCGAAAATAAACTATCACGAATTAAATCGACACTATCTTTTCCCTTGGAATCGGAATGAGGTAAAATAATTTTTGTCCCCACGTCCAAACTCGCTTTACTGATATCAGAAGAGAATTCATTGATTTTCTTGATATAGTCAGGGGCGTAAGCAATAAAAGACGCAGATAAAATAAAGACTAGTAAAAAATTAATCACCGCTTGTATTGCTTTGCTGGTTTCACGTTTCAATAAACCTGTATAGGCGACATAGATACCTAATGCCAGTACTAAAATCAATAAAAAACCTACGTAAAAACCAGAGCTTGAAAATCCATGCTTCGTAACGCCTGCAATAGTTTGAATATTTTTCCCAATGGCATCCGCTGTTTGAGAAATAAAATCTAGTTTATAAGCTTCTTGTATGAGATAACCTGTCGCATTTGAAAGATACAGAGAGATTGTCCAAATAAAATTGGAAATCGCATATAAGCCATACATGACTTGTTTGCCTATCCCATCCCCCCAATTCCAAGGGAGCCACCCCCAAGAATTATCCACATAAAAATCAAGTTGGTAATTATCTAAGCTATACATAGAATAGATATTTTTGGCATCCACTGTATCATCTACTAAACCAGCTGCTTGAACAATCGTTCCTAGTATAATCAAGCCTATTACAATGAAAATAGTACTCAATGCTATGATAAGTAAAACTCTTTTCAGAATTGATCGTTTCTTTTTCATTCCTCCACCTCTGTTCTGATGGGTGGTCTTGTATCAAAGGCATGAAGTAATTCCTCAAAGATAGGATGAAATTGCATGACACCTACACGTCCATACAAATCAGAAATTAAACATTGTCCATTTTCTAAGTCGCGTAATCTCTTTTGATTGCCCTCGTCCTCTTTATCCACACCAAAGAACTCCAAGGTCTTTTTGATCTCATTAATATCTGTTGAACGAAATGCAAACTTTAACCCAAGATTATTTTTCAATTTTTCATCCAATAAATCGTCTGCATTTTGCGTCACAAAATAGACCCCTGCATTCATTGCTCGACCAGCGCGGACTAGCTTCATCGAAAGGGTCTTTCCTTGAGCCACTTGTAAAAATGACCAAGCTTCATCTAAGTCAACGATTTTAAAGATAGAACGATCAGAGTGAATAAAGTCTAAAGCAAAAGTACTAATGACAATGAGCATCGCGACACTTAACAATTCCATTGTTGTGTATTCTTCAAAACCAGTTTCGGCATCAGGAAGCACTAAATCCGCCACTTGAATAATGTTAAGCTGCTTATCTAAACTAATGGATTGTTCAACGGTTCCATCACTAAATAGTAAATGAGCAAAATCATAGTCCGTAAACGATTCAATATGATCGGCTATATGATTACTTATGGTTGTGTTTTCGTTTCGTAGCTCATCCAAAACAAGTAATAAACCACGTGTTTTACTTTTGGTAACACGTCGAATAGCTTTTCGTAAGACAGGAAATTTTTCACCGTCTCGACTAGAAATCCCTGTTAAAAAGGTCAGAATATCAATCGCTAAACTTTCACTGTCTTTAGGACGTTTTAAAATAACATAGGGATCAAGTAGCCCCTTATTGGCAGCTTCACTTGTGAGATTTACAATATTAATTTCATGGGCAATATCAGGCAATGTTTCTTTCCAATTACTCCGCTCTTCTTTCGGATCAACAATCACTGCTTGACCGCCAAAAAGGACAGCATAGTAAACAAGTAGATTATTACTAAAGGATTTTCCGCCACCTAAACTTCCGATAAAGGCAGAAGCCAAGGCATTGGTGACCGACCCTTTCACCCCTTGACTAGCCAAGCTTGGTTTAAGATAGACATTCCGTCCGGTATCCAAATTGTAGCCAACATAAATCCCTTCACTTTCACCCAACATTTGCGTGGCACCAAAGCCTAACCCTGCCAGAAAATCAGAGGTGACATACTGAACATAATCATTGATATACCGTTTTGACGCAGGAATAAATTCATTATGCAAACCAAGCATGTCGCCAAAAGGACGAACCAATTTAATACTCAAATCATCATAAAAATCCTTGACCTCATTACAGCGACGCTTTAATTCCTCTAAATTACTAGCAGAGACACGAACCACATAGCTTAATTTATACATGGATTCCTTGCTCTGATCTAAATTGCTTTCTAATTCGTTGACAGAGTCCAATGCATCCACTACATTAGAGCTCGTTTCATTGTCACTTTCCCACGCATGGCTATCTAAATCTTTCAGCTCCTTTTTCTTATTGCGAACGGTAGAAAGAGCTTTTTTATTCGCTACGATTTCTACATTCATTGAGGTGTCTATCGGAAAAGTAAACTGTTGTTGCTGGTAGTAAAAAATTTCACTACTAGGAAAATCCAATTCTCCTACAATCGAATTGATCGTAAAATAAGCTACATAAGTCGTCTGATCTTCATTTTCAATTTTGATATAACGTTGATTTTCTTCAATTAAACAGCGAGTCGGCTTTAAAATATCATAGCGTTTGACTAAGGTTTCTTTATTCCTTCTCTTAGTTGGCAAATGATACTCATATTCTTCATAGGGTGTCCCTGTTTGACCGTAAAGATGTTCAATGATGTAACCAAAATCATTTTTATCTAATTGACGAATTTTAAACCGCCTAGATATCTTAGTCTCTAACAGATTTTCCATTCTTGAGAATCGTTCAATTTCCTCATTGCTCATCGAAACAAAATCACCCATTAATTTATGGCTGACATCATAGAAAAAATCCTTTAGTACTGTCATGATTTCTTGGCTAATGTTTTTAATCGTTAGCTCTTGTTCGTTCAGTAATAATTTGAAGCCAATAAAAAAGCGATAGTCTACTTGATTGTCTCCAATCATGTCTACTAACGCGTCTGTCTGTTCATCTATTTTTTGATAGGCGACTTCTTTTAATTTTCCTGTGACTTCTTTTTTTGAGCGCTCCTGAGTGGCTCGAATACTGGTTTCTGTACTTAACTGTAACGCATGTATTTTGCCATCTCTGTTTTGAGCAATCAACTGTCGAAAGCTATCATGTACTTGAAACTTTTCTTCTGGACTTAGAAAACTGTAATTATAGGGAATTAATTCATAATACGCAAAGCATTCACCATCTTGATTGAATACTAAATTATTTTCAATATATTTAATCGGATACGCCATAATATTCACTCCTAACAATAGTAAGCTCTACATTCATTTTCTGCTTTTTTAGTTTGACAGGTTTAAAGGCGTACGTTAATTTAGGTCGAAGCAAATAGGAAATAATCGACTTTAGAAAGCCATAGGGTTTCTTTCCATCAAAGGTCTTTTGACTCATAAACCATGTAAAGGCAGCTGGTAGTCCGAGATATTTTAAGAAGGCGCCATTAATGAATGATAGTGGGGGTATTTGGCTAAACATCATGACAAATAAAACTGAGAGTACAAACCAGGTCATTTGAGTGAATGTAATGGGAAATGGTAATTGTAAATCGTTAATAGCATAGATCACTTTTTCTACTGACCAGATACTAGTGTAACTTCTTATTTTTTTCATTATTTCACGTCCTTTCAAAAATAAAAAAGAGTAGTCTTTAAAAAATCCGACTACTCCGTTAGTATTAAATTTTAAAATATTATTTTCTAAAAATTTCATATTCATAAAACTCATCAAAATTATCTATTAATAATTCATAAAGAAGGATTTTCCAAGGCTCATCTAAATCTTCTATAAGTCCATTCTTTTTTAGATTTATCAATTTCTGAGCTTTAGATTTCAATTCCTTAGCAATAGCTTTTTTTGTTAATATTACTCTGGAAATTTTAGCTATTTCATCTATTGCTAAAGCACTCAAAACCTCATTAAGTTTAAAAACTATGTCAAAATTATATACACATTCTTTGCTTGCAAATGATTCAAAATAATAATATGGTACAAAGTTCTTTTTACGGTTTATTTTATAAGTAATTCTCAAGCCATCCATTTCATGGTAGTCATTAAAATATGGATGAAAAATAACTTCTCCACTGTTACCGCTAGAAACTATAGAACCTTTTTTTCTATTACATCTCGAACAAAGAGGAACTAAATTAATAGGAGTTATTGTATATTGTGTATAATCAGTTTTCGGTAAGACATGGTCTAGAGTATCCGCATGACTTCCACATATCGGACATGTTGAGTTATTATTTTGTAGTAAAGAATTATAAATTCTATCTATTTTTTTCTTCACAATTTTGTCATTATAAAAGTAAATAGCAATTTTATTAGTAACTTGATCTACTTTGGCAGTAGAAGAAATATTATAGAAGTTTTTTTTTGAGGAAATATAACATTCTTCGTGTGTGATCATTTGATCAATATATTTTTGAAGCGTATCCACCACCTGCAACATATGATTTCTTGATAGCACTGATAACATTTTTTACACTTATAGTAGGTAATTCTTTTTTATCAAACATTTTAATTTTCTTCCTCCAAAAAAATCTGCATAAATAAATTTGCTTCGGAACCTAGTCTATTATCATCAATTAATGTTTTTGCAGTCTCAACTTGTTGATCACTTAATTGAGATAAAAATTGATAAAAACCCGAGTTTCTTATATCCAGACCAAAAACATCGTCCATTATAATACTAATATTTTCACCAAAAGTTTCAATTTTAGGATGTCTGATTGTAAGTTTTTTTGAAAAATCTCTCTCAAGAACCCAAACACATTCTTTTGGAATCTCCTGTAGAATTACTGGTGAATGGGTAGCAATAATCGCCACTCCATTTTTCTGACCTAATATATCAGATAGAATTCTAATATATGCAGAAACTAATGGCGGGTGTAAATATGATTCTGGTTCATCAATAATTATTAAAGTCTTTTCTTCAATTTGGGAAACTAATGCAGATAATCCTAAAAGAATCATTTTTTGTCCTGAACTGAGTATAGAAATACTACTAATACTAGGAAGTTCATTATTAGAAAAATTGTTTATAAAAGTACTAATTTCAGAATCAAAAGAAAGTTTTATTATTTCTTTCTCCCAAAGAGCAATTCTTTCAGGTGATTTCCTTATTTTACTTAAATTACTAATAAGATCTTTTGCTAACTCTTCTGGATTTTTCATTGTCTGACGACCTTCCCAGAACATACTATTTCCAATATATTTAAAATTATCTATTTGTTCTGGATTATCAAAATATTGGCCTTTTAATTGATCAAAAGCACTAAATGATATAAATAAAATACTTTCAAATGTTTCATTTTCATAATCATCGTATATCGCTAATTTAACTGTGCTATTATTTATTAGATAACTAGATGTTTCAGACTTTTTTAAATAACACTTTACAATATCTTGAATAACTGTTGTTTTTCCTGTTCCATTATTTCCTATAAGACTATAAACATTTGTTGGAAGTGATGAATCTGGATCAACTTTAAAAGAAAAACATTGTTCTACCTTACTATTGACTGAATACTTTAAATCAAAACTAAATGGTATCTGTCGAACGCCATTTCTAGCAACTCGATGTAATTGTTGTTTTAAATTATATGAATTACTTCCTCTAAGAAAAGATGTAGTAATAACATCAAACTCTTTATTTTCTTCATATAATTTCAGATTAAAAGCAATATCATTTAGTTGTGATAGAATATTTTTCACTTGAAATTGCGAAAATAGTTTATACAAGCTCTCATAATATTCAATACTTCCTAAAGAAATTGAATTATTGTCAAGTTCCGTAAATTCACTAGGAAGATAATCCAATGATCTATATGATACCCAGTTTTTATCACCTTTATTCAAGAAAAGTGTTTGGGATTCTTTGAGAGTTGCAAAACTAACACTTCCAATCTTATGTTGTTTTCTATCTTCGTCTAAGTAAAAAGCATCATATAAAGTGCAATACCCAAAATCATTCCAATTATCTGCGATAAATTGAATTCCTTCTTTTTGATAGTTAAATACTGTACTAAAATAAAATTGCAAAAAAACATCTCCTTTTAATAGTTCAACTTAAATTATGTGTTGTTTTATTAATTTGTATACTATAAGTTAAAAAATAAAACACTTTATAAATACTATTATAAGTTAATGCACACCAATTTAATACATATTATTCACTTTTTGTGTAAAAATCATTTATCAATAATAGAAATCAATTATTTTGAATTAAAAAGAGATTTTTATACGTTTTTCATGTACAACCTGAATAATCAACACCTAGTAAATATTCTCATTTAAAAACTTAGTCTCTAGTTCTAGACCTAAAAAACAAAATTTTTGCTTTTTCATGATTTTAACTAAACATATTCTAAAAAAGTTTCAACCTACATATTCAAATACCCCATGAGATGTTACTAAAAAGTTCCCTTCTATTTCCATATCTCTTCCCAATGATTGATAATCAATATAGTTCTGTAAATGATCTGGTATTTCGCCCAAACTACCTGTTTCTTCAACATAATATCGCGCAACATCTTCCATATCACCGCAGTCAGAATAACAAATAATATCATCTACATGTTCTAGTAATTCATCCACACTATTAAACCAATACCCTTGGATTTCTGATAATTCATCATAGATGGGCGTTCCTTCTATTTCTTCCACCAGTTCACATATTCGATTAACTTCCTCAATTGAGGTGTATTCATCAATTTCAAATGGCAACTCATAATCATGAATTGCATATTCTTCATATTCATCATTTAAACCAATTCGCTCTTTTACCTCGTCAATATCAATAGGTGGTGTAAACCATTCGCCAACTAGTTCACCTTCATTGTATTTCCCTAAATTAGCAATATAGACTTGCATTTCCATGCTAGATATCTCCTTTCTAAAAAAATGAGATTTTATTGATTATAAATTTAACATTCTGGTATACTTGATGTATCTCGAACGTTTTGGGCGCTCTGCGTGGGGTTAAACAACTTGCAATCCTTGAATGTGGCACTATGGTTTATACTATTTGTCATAATATTCATAGCTAGTTACATTTTTTATTGTAAAAAGGAGAAGATGTCCATGAAAAATATAGGTGAAAATGTAGCAAGCGCCATAATTTCAAATTTATTAATTAGTGGCACATTACCGGGTATTGCGTCCAAAGCGTTCGACTCACTTTATTAAGTATTTTTTTGTTGGAAAAACGATTGTTCCAACAAATTAAGCTCCGATAATCTTATTAAAAATATTCAACAACACATCCTTCACGCCGCCTGCATTAAACACTAGCCCAACTGCAATTAAGGCAATCACAAGAAAGCCAATCAGCTTAGAAAATTCTCGTTTAAAGCCCAAATAAATACCAATGACCACAATCGCCATTAACACTAGCGATTGAGCATTGGATAAAAACCAATTATATAAATTTTGTCCAAAGTTCATTAGAATTGCTTCCCCCTTTCTTCTAAATAGTTGTAACGATTTGCAAAATAACGTTGAACTCGTTTCAATAAGTAAATCGGTGACAGCCGTTCTCCATAAACAGTTATTTTATTATGATAGTGAGGATAAAACGTCTGTTTATAAAAATCATACTGATAGTAAATCGACTGTGGCTTCTTGAAGCCTTCAATAATGAGGGTTGTGCATTTGCCTGTATCTAACAAATACAATTGATTTTCGATCCCACAGAAGAAACCAAATTGTTTTAATTCCAACGTCAGCCGACTCATAAAATCACATCCTCTACGGGAGTAACCTGTTGTTCTAATAATTTTTCATGACGCTCATTTAAACGAGCTTCTCTGATCATTTCATCAATCACTTCCGTCCCATTATGCTGATCAATTTTCTTAGCGACTTTCAAGGTTGGAGCGACTTGTCGTCTCAACCAATTTAATGTGCGATCAAATGAATACGGTTCTGGTTTCGTTGTTAAGCGTAAAGCACCCCGATCTTTTCCAATAAACCATGCCCATTGTTCATTCGTTTTCCACGCTGAACGTCGTTTTGTTTCAACTTTATCGACAAAACGAATATAACGATTGATAATGTCGAATGCTGTCTTTTCAGCATCCCCATAGGTTAGTAAATCATTTATTGCATGTGCTGCACGTTCATTTTTCAAGCGAATCTCAAAACGATTTTTGACCTCTGCTTCTTCTAAAGCAATGTCATTTTTCACATACTGCTCATAATCTTTTTCATAAATACAAAAGTAAACTTCACTTTTAAGAGAGCCAATATACAACGTATTGCCCATTCCTTGCTTTTCATCACGATGCACCAATTCTCCTGAACGGTAATTTTTAAACGTACGAAAAACTGAAATACATTCTTCTTCCTTACACTTCTGTGCTAATGTGGAAATATCTAAAATCCCGACTTTGTCATTAATAGCTAAATCTATTCTTTTGAAGACACACTGCTCTTTTAAACACTCTCGAAAGAAATCAAACCAATTTCGATGCTGTGCTAACAGGAAGCTTTCAAATTGCCGACAGCCTTTTCCCTTAAGCTCTAAAAGTACTCCTTTAGTCTCATCATAGGAAATCATCACCACAATATCACCAAAGCGATAATGCTCTTGATAGCCATAAAAGGCATAGTCTTCATGAATCATGTAATCCATATCGATTCGTAAAATCACTTCTATGATGTGCTGAATATTAGTCGTTGGAAACCGAATCCTAACATAGTCAAATAACAGTTCCAATGGATTATCTGGATCAAATCGTTCTAATGCATTGAACAGTGCTTCTTTTAATTGCGTTGTAGGAAATACTTTGCCATTTTCGATACTGTTTAAATACGATCGACTAATACTTGCTGCTGTTGCCAATTTATTTTGAGATAACCCAAAAGCCCTCCGTTTTTCCTTGAGCTCTTGAATCCATAGGGTTGTATCAGTCACTTGCCTTCCTCCAATCAAAAAAGCAGTTGTCCACTTTTACATACCATCGGACAACTGCTTAAATAAATATGAATCCCTTTTAAATCAAGGGTTCAGTCAATATAAAAGACTATTTATAGTCGTATTTGTGCCCCCCTGTTAGATATGGGGGGCTAAAACATTGGCGTGGCTAACGCCACACCAATGACAAACTAGTCAGGCGCAGCAACCTTTGCTTCGCAAGTCACTGCGCCTGCCTGTTTGGTTTGTATCAACTCTTCTATTGCCTTTAAAAAATCATGTTCTTTAGGCACAAGTGGCGTATAAAATTCACTAATGACACTAGTTCCAACATCTACATAGCCTCTCCCTTTAATGGGCTTTAAGAAGAAGTCTTTGTCTGTTTCCCCAAACATCATCGAGTAGCCCAATTCAGACATTCTTCCTAAAGCAACGCGAAAATTAAATTGATCGCGAATACCATCGCCTAAATATTTTGCATCAGGACGCTGACAGGCAAGAATGAGGAAGAAGCCACTTTGGCGTCCTAACATCACAATTTGCTTTAATTTACTCATAACCTCAAGGCTCTCACGTCCAATCATTTCCATAAACGAGGTGTATTCATCAAATACTAAAAAGTTGGCTGGTAGCCCTAGATACGCATAATTTTCTCCTGTTTTATAGCCTTCCATTTGCTTCATCGTTTCATTTCGTTCCATCATTTCATCATAGAACTGATTTAAACAAGCAATCATGTCGTCTTTCTTGTAATAGACATTTGGCATGACGGTTTCTAAATCTGCTAAATCCGCATTCTTTGGATCAAGCACATAAATAGTCGTATTGGTTTGTAGCAAGGCTTCAATAATCGTTAAAATAAAATACGTCTTGCCACCACCTGTTCCGCCAGCAATCAACATATGAGGTAAAGAATCGTATGCCCAAAGAACTGAGTCCATCAATTTTAGTGTGCCATTCATTGCCTGTACCTCATCAATAGTGATTCGACTATTGATAGTATCGTAAAGCAAGGTATATTCCACATAAGAATCCTTCAAAATTTTATCGACCAATTCACAGTACAGTCCTGTTTCCAATTTTTTCTCTAACCGTAATAATTGATCTTGATAGGTTCCCATCGTAATCTCTACATGAATGTGAATCAAGCCATCCTTTAACCGATAATAAACCTTTGGAAAATAAGTGATTTTTTCTTTTGTCTTGTTTTTTCCCAAATCTTTGAAAAATGACTCTGATTGAACTTGCTCTGATTCATACCACCCATTTTCAAGTAGCATTCTCGCGAGTTTTTGGCGATGCTGTAGCTGTTTTAAATGATCTATTCCATAATAAGAATAGAAACCCACGACTAATAGACAAACAAAAAAAGCAGTGAGGACACTACTTATCAAATAGGGAATATTCAGTTGGATATTGGCATCTAATAGTTTAAAGTCAGACCAATTCATTTCAAGAAGTGACTGTCTATAAAATAAAGCTATCACTAATAAAAAAACAGGAACCAATGAAACTAAGGCGAAGTGATAAACAAGGTATTTATTTTTAGGTTTGATTTTCTTTCCACGATAATTTAATAATTTTTTCATGTGAAATCCCTCAATTGCTGATTGGCACGAGAAATATCATCATACAAAACTTCTAAGCAAGCTACATGATAGTTTAATAATGCTTGATAGGATTCAACGTGGACTACTTTTTGACCTAATGCCTCAGCTTCTTTGATTTGTTCTAAAACTAAGTTAACAATCAGTTCATCCATTTAGCTTGCCTCGTGATAATCAAGATAAAAAATGACCAGCTCATTCGAAGTTTCTTCTCCTGCACAGGCAAAATCAAAAGACATCGCTTTTTTCTCTTTTGTTTTTTCTTCATCAAGAATTAAACCGAATACAGCATCTTGATTTTCTATACAATGCTCAATCACCTCTATCACTACTTGATCTTGATTAATCGGAGCATCAGATGACACTACTTCTTCAAAATCTTTGAGAAATTCATCCATACCGATCATTGTTCCTTGAATGGATTGTTGCATCATGCTGATTCCTCCTTCACATTTTTAGACAATGGAATTGATGGCTTTTTCTTCTCTTTTAAACGAATATCGTCTGCTTTTACATACCAATCCACGTCTGCTCCTTGAAATGTCGCAGTTGCCACTGTATCTGCTACTGGATTAATGAGCTCGACCTCTGCGTTATAATCAAATTCCTTAAGCGGAACTGATGCAGGTATACTCACTTGAATCATGCGTCCTTGACCTGTTGATTTTAAATCATAGGTACGTTCCTTAATGTCGTTCGATGCTGTACCATCTTCATTTTGAATACGCACTTCTCGGCGTAAAGCTGAAAACTTCAATAAACCAAACGTTGCTTCTTTTTCAATTACAATTCCTTCTGCTAATCTCATTGTTTTTCCTCCCTTTCTTATGCCTTCACAATATCATCAGCGTGCATGACATAATTGGTGAATCCTCTTGTCCCGATTTTATAGCCTTCCGCTATAATTTTAGGATGAACCAATTTGACTTTATCTTCTACCTCAAAATGCTTCTCGCCTGCATCAGCAGGTAAAATAACCACAATATCGTCTGCTCGTTGAATGGTAGAATACAAGTTATAGCTTCTAGAAAGGACTGTTGGTCTGCCATTAATTCGGCGTTGTTCAACCGCTCCTTCTCCTGCATATTCGAGTTGTCCAAAGGTTTGTTCCATATTTGGAATAATGTGTTTTAGTTCCATTATTTTTCCTTCTTCCTTTTTAAAATTAAATTATTCTAGCTTCAATCTAGTTATATTCAGACTTTCTTATTCGTTTGTAGCCTAATACAGCTACTGTACCTAGAAACAGCACCGCACCTGTTCTAAGGAGAACACTCTTACTCAATAAATTCTCTTTAAAAAAGACATGATCTCGTCTACTTCTCATTTTATACATCACCGCCTCTCAATAATTTAATAGAAAAAAAGACGACCTTAATATTTGATCGCCTTTCCCATCATTTTTTTAACTATCTTTCTTTAAATTTTTGCGATAAGTCTTGTAACCAATCCCCCCTGCAAAACTGACAATAAGCAACAGGCCAATTATCACCAATACCTTATTTAGTTTTTGTTCACCTGTTTGGGGTAAACGCCCTTTTTCTTTTGGCTGAGAATTTTTTGGTACTGGCTGTTCAGGTACTTTTTTATTGGTCATATCACATTTTACAATTTCATTATCTTCTGTAATTTCAAAAGGTAACGGCGTCTCATCCAATTCATAACCCTTCGGAGCGTCAAACTCTTTAAACATATATTTCCCTGCTGGCAGCTCCTTAAATTTAAACTGTCCTTTTTCATCCGTTCGACCTTCGACAATAATTTTTCCATCTTTATCTAAAATTTGAACCCCTGTTTTAGGCAATGGATCCTCTGTAGCAACATCTAGTTTGGACAGTTCTACTCCACCCTTTTTCAAGTAATTTTTGATTTTGAATAGTGGTTTTATTGGTTCATCTTGTTTGGACGGATCATTAGAATCTTTATTTTTTTCGTCACTGGGGATTAGTGTTGTTGAACTCTGCCCACTATCTAAATCAGTTGATTCATTTGTTTTAGCATTTTCTTTTTTAGTATTTTTATCTTTTAGCGACAACTCTTCCCCTTTTTCATCATATGCAGTGACTCCTTCCATTGTGGAGACAATTTTGATCGTTTGTTCAGAGACCAGATAGTCAACCGAAGACGATTCTTTTTCTTTCAATGCAAAGGTACCTACCGGAATATTTTTGAATGAAACAACCGATTTTTCATCAGCAGTTACAGTCTGTATCACCTTTTCGTTCTCATCCTCTAATGTAAAGACAGCCCCCTTGGCATTTCGTGAAAAGTCATAAGTATACCCTTCTTTCTCATGAAGGATTGCTTTCTCATTTTCTTTGATGAAGGAAAACTGATTAAAGTGTAGCTTGTTGAGAATAGGCTTATCAGCCTCATCGAACACATTAATTTTTATCACTTGATCTTGATTATTACCCTCAAAAACAAACGGAAACTGACGCGCATCTAACTCATGAAGAGAACCAGCACTTAATTCTTTGACATAGTAATTGCCAACTTGTAAGTTTAGTTGCTCACGCCCAATGCCATCACTTGTTTTAATAACAGCCATTAAACTGTTAGGATCAACTGATAAATTGTCATTAACACGAATGGCATCCATATTATATAACCCAAATACCTTTTCCTCGGAAGGAGCAGCCTCAATCATTGGACTATTCTCTTTCCACTCTTTTATGCGCTCCTCATTCTTATGAATCATCAGCTCAACTTCTTGAAAATCATTTTTTATGTCTAAGCTTGTCGAAACTAACTCAACAGTTTGTCCACCATAAGTAAATTCAAATGGTAATTCGACTTCATTGATAATAAACCCAGCTGGAGCACTTTTCTCTACTGCAACATATTTGCCTAAAAAGAGTTGGGGCATATTCTCAACAACCCCATCATTATTGGTCGTTACAGTCGCAACAACTTCTCCCTTAGCATATCGTTTTGTGCCACCAACTAAAATATCTTCTGCTGCTTTTAAATCAAAGACAACATTCGCTAACGGTGCTTGATCGTACTCTAATTGCTGAATAAAACCATATTCTGAATTTAATGACGTTAGTTCTACTGGCTGTTTACCAAGCTTCGTTAGCTTTAATAGCCCCATTTGAGGCTGATTGTTCCATGTGATTTTAATGGTTTTATTCGGTTCAATCACGATTTCTTGAGACAGCCCCTTATTTACAAAACCATCAGCAGTTTGTATTTCCGTTATTTTAACCTTTGTTCCTGCTTTAATATCTCTTAGTTCAGCCAAACCATCCTCCTTCGTAGTAATCTCTTTTGTTTGTCCACCATATTCAAACTTAATTTTCGTATTTGCCAATGCTTTTCCTGTTGTTTCATCTACTTTCTTAAGCTTAACATGTCCGTTTAAATTCACTTTAATATTCAAGCCAAAACTTCCTGCTGAACTGAGCTTAAATTTCGCAAGCCTTTGTTGTCCTTGCTTATGGTAAACAAAGGTTGTCCCTACATCGCTTTTATTCGCAATATCGTATTGTAATTTCCCAGTTTCTTTAGAATCTGCTTTAGCGGTTAGCTTTAATGAATTACCCGATTTTTCGAACTTTAGATTAGCTGAATTGTTGGCTAATACGTTGTAGTTACTTAACACACCATTCGTATCCTTTAAGGTAATAGAATCACCAACATTTAATTCAATCGTTTGATTGTCGAAACTCGGCTTAATATTATGAGCATCCACTTGATTCAATATTCGTTGCTTTTCCGCCTGATAATTCGGTACTTGAGTTGTTAACAGTTCATTCCCTAGTGTTTCCCAAATAATATGCTGTGTAATAGTATACGATAGTGCATTAGGATTTGTTTGATACCCATAATAAGCAATCAAGGCTAAACGATCCTTTTCTGGCGTACTCAGCTCGCTAGGTTCAAAACCTGCTCCTGGTGCAGTTATTGGAATACCATGTTCAACACAAAATGCTGGATCACCATCTACCATCATCATATTAGAACCATCTTCTGTCCAATGTGTCCCATTGAGCAATTTAGAGTGCCATGTAGACACCCAGTCTCCAATCTTATGAAATGATCCCTCCGCAGCGTATACTGATGACGCAGAAGTAATGACGGGTAGTATGATTAATACGAACAATAATAATCGATTGATTAGTTTATTTACTTTTTTCAAAATGATTCCTCCTTTTTCTCCACAAAAAAAGAGCAAGATTTTTAGGTTCAAAATCTTGCTCTAGTGCCATGATTCAAGTGTCTGATATTCACTTGCTTCTACTATTTAATTTTCTAAATTTTGTAAAAGTCTACTTGTTTTAATTGGTCGATAATCGTACCCAATTTCAGTTAATAGCTCTTCCCAATTTTTATTTGTTCTTCTCATAATTGTATCAATTGATGGTAAGGCATCTCTATCGTATCTTTTCCTAAATTCAGTCATAGACAAGCTTTCTTCTAAATCTAATCGAACAATTTCGTTCTTTAAGCTTGTTAACAATTCAAAGTCTGTTACAAACCTTTTAGAGCCCACTCGTTTATCAAATAATTGGCTTATATCAATCTGTCTTTTCTTAACCGTTGATAAGCTTGGGAGGTTTTTTCCTATACGATTCTTTTCATACATTCTTTGTGACCGAATATTGTTCATCACAATAAATGATTGAACAATCTCAAATAGTTCGTCGTCCGAATATTTTGCCCATCTATATCGATCATAGGTTTTATTTCCTAAACGATTTTGCAAATTTTCCCATGAACCGAATCGCTCATTAATAAACCACAAACTTGGCACTTTATTAGGAAACTCTTTTTTTGCGTTCTGATAGTCTCTAACACTCGTGATACCTTCAAATTCAATAAATTCTTGAATTAATACCATTAATTCTAAATCATTTTTTTCTTTCCAAATCGTTCGATGATCTTTTACTGTCATCAGTCATTCACCCTTTCATTTGTAAAAAAGTACTTTGGCTTGTCCATTTTACACCTGCACCAACTGCACAGGCTTTTCTCTGTATTTAGTAGACTCATCCTCTAACCTACTAAATAGGGGCATCGTTTTGGTATTTTTGGAATCCTTTTTGTCGTCAACTTTCCCTATGATTTCTACCTGTTTTCTGACAACACAGGTAGTCAAGATGGGATAAACAAGGACAATCACAGAAAATACTTACGATTTCCTTAAACAAAACCAAA
This sequence comes from Vagococcus sp. WN80Y, assembly GCF_059621045.1. Taxonomy (NCBI): domain Bacteria; kingdom Bacillati; phylum Bacillota; class Bacilli; order Lactobacillales; family Enterococcaceae; genus Vagococcus; species Vagococcus sp. WN80Y. The sequence goes on along the minus strand of NZ_JCAQHY010000174.1, from coordinate 129,837 downwards.
AGAAAAAGCCCTTGATATCAAGGACTTTCGCACTTTTTTCTTACTCGGGCAATCTAAGAAACACTTATCTTCTAATTTCTTTAATACGAGCTGCTTTACCGTGTAATTCGCGGATGTAATAAAGTTTAGCACGACGAACTTTACCATAACGAACAACTTCAATTTGAGCAACACGAGGAGTGTGAACAGGGAACGTACGCTCCACGCCAACTCCGCCAGACATTTTGCGAACTGTGTAAGTTTCGCTAATTCCAGCACCTTGGCGTTTAATAACAACACCTTCAAATAACTGGATACGTTCGCGAGTTCCTTCGACTACTTTCGCGTGAACACGTACAGTGTCACCAGGACGAAAAGCAGGAATATCACTACGTAATTGTTCTTTTGTGATTGATTCAATTAATGGATTCATTTTATCTTTCTCCTTATTCCAAACATTCATATGATTTCAGCATAGCGGAATGTCGTAATAGATGAGTACTTTTGCACTCACTAAAACAGTGTAACACAGCTCATTAAGCATGTAAAGCTAAAATCTCTACATCTCTATATTATCCCCTTCTTCGGCAATTATTTCTTGCAATAATTGACTCATCTGCTTCGTCAATTTCAGATTCTCTAACATTTCCGGTCGACGTAAATAAGTACGACGAAGCGATTCTTTTAATTGCCACTCCGCAATCAGTTTATGGTTCCCATTCCGCAACACTTCTGGCACTTCCATTCCTTGAAAATCTGCTGGACGAGTGTACTGCGGATGCTCCAAAAGGCCAGTAGAATGTGAATCGGTCTTTGCCGATTCTTCATTTCCAAGAACTTCTGGCAACAAACGAACAGTTGCATCAATCATGACCATGGCCCCCAATTCACCGCCAGTTAAGACATAATCCCCCAAAGATACCTCATCTGTCACAAAACTCCTAATTCGCTCATCATAGCCTTCATAGTGCCCACAGATAAAAATTAAATGTTCTTCTTCTGCAAATTCTTCTGCAAGCTTTTGATCAAATTTTTTCCCAGCTGGATCCAATAAGACAATTCGCTTATCAGTTTCTGGAATCTCCCTTTTTATCACCTCTAAAGAATCATGGATTGGCTGAGCTTTTAATAACATCCCGGCACCACCCCCATAAGGATAATCATCTACTTGTTGATGCTTATTATCAGAAAAATCACGGAAATTGGTCACATGAATATCCAATAAGTTTTTTTCAACAGCCTTACCTAAAATAGATTCTGTCAAGATCCCATCAAACATTCTTGGAAAAAGAGTTAAAACATCAATTCTCATCATCAATTAACCCCTCTGGAATCTCTACATGAACTTCTCCTTTTTCAAGGTCAATCACTTTAACAACAGATTCAATATATGGGATCAACGCGTCCTTTTTCCCTTGTCGTTGAACAACCCAAACATCATTCGCACCAGGTGACAAAATTTCTTTAATTTTTCCCATCTCAGTACCTGCTTCATCAATAACACGTAAACCGACAATTTCATGATAATAATACTCATTCTCTGGAAGCTCAGTCAACTCATCTGCCATTACCTTTAAAATACCATCTCGATACTTCTCAACATCATTAATCGTTGGATGATTCTCAAATGCAACAATATCAAAATTTTTATGTTTTCTGTGAGAACGAATTGTCAAGCTTATAGGTGTTTTTTTGTCTTGAAATAAATACAAAACTTGTCCTTTTTTATACCGTTCATCCGCAAAATCAGTCACAGAAATAACTCTTACTTCTCCTTTAATTCCTTGCGTATTAACGATTTTCCCTACATTATAATACTCTATCATGGTCAATCTCCTCTTATTCAACTAAATTCTTCTCATATTGTATCATTGGCACGCATATTTATCTATGAAAATATTAGATTTTACCTGCTTTCATCAGACTAAAAAAGTCAATAACTAAACGACATTCCTGCTTAGTTATTGACCATCTCTACACTTGCTTAAAAAAATCCATACCTACTTGCCAGACATTATCACCTCTATTGCTAATAACAGAGACGTTAATATTTCTAGTCAAATCATACATGCTAAAAAAACAAATCCCCGGATCCATACCTTCAAAATAAGGAACCCACTGATCTTCTTCAAGTTCTGTTAGCCAAAAGCCTAACCCATAAGTTTCCTCGCCATTAGTTGCTTGTGGAAAAAATAACTGTTTGCATGTACTTCCGCTAACTATCTTACCGCCTAGTAAAGCTTGCCAAAAATTTCTCACATCACCAATAGTTGTAAAACAACCCCCTGCTCCTGTTCCTTTAGCATCAATACTATAGATATTTGTATAGTAATCTCCGCTTTCTTTAGCAAAACAATAAGCATTAGCCGTATTGGCAGGCAAACGATCCAACTCATAATAACCTGTCCGTAACATACCTGCCGGTTCAAAAATAACTCTCTCTAGATACTCATCAAAAGAAACACCCGTCACTTCTTCAATTACCGCCGCTAACATCACATATCCTGAATTATTATAAATAAATTTCCCTCTTCTAGCTAAATCAACAGGTTTATCAATGAACAATGGATATAAATCTGAGTTTTGTCGAATTCGATAATTAGGGAAATCACGCCATAACTCATCATAATTATCCATAATCGATTCATCAAAATAATCTTGAATCGTAGAAGTATGAGTCAATAATTCATAAATCGTAATTTGACGATCTACTTTTTCTAAATTATCTGGTAACAACTCCCCAAGAGTCGTCTTTAAACTAAGCCTCCCCGCTTCAATCAACGTCATAATACCCACTGCGACAAAAGCCTTCCCCGCCGAAGCTGTTCCAAATGCCGTTTCAAGCTCATTCGGTAATCGATTAGCCAAATCACGATTCCCAAAAGGTACTTCTAATAACGTTTGTGTTTCCTTATACAAGCCAACCACACCGCAGAATGAATCTGGCACCACATTTTCTAGTTTCATCTAAAACTCCTTACAGATCTTTTAAGATTATTGTAACACAATTATCTCACTCATTTCTAGACAATGAAAAACACGGCTCACTAACGAGACGTGCTTCCATCATTGATTAATTAACTACTTATTTTGCTGCTTCTACTATTGCACTAACATACCCAGTGGTATCACTGAAGGTTGCACCAGTTATCACGTCAACCATATCTTTGTTAACACTCAATTCTTTGTCAATATCAGCAATTTCTTTACCAGTCACATAAGACAGAATCGCTTCCATAGAGACAGCATACTCTTGAGTCGCTTTGCCCATTTCTTTCATCATCTTACTGTAGGCACTATTGTTACTCATCTTAGAAACTAAAATTGTTCCCTCTTTGAAGTTCTCACCAAATCCACCATCTGAATTGGGTACCCCCTCAACCTCTCCCTTATCTAAGAATTGAAATTCATCGACATAAGCCGCCCCAATTTTTTTGCCAACTTTAGCAATACTGACAACTGCAAAAGATTTATCCCCATGAGGAGCCGCATAAGCATGAGTCAGATTAATCGCTTCATCTGTTGCTTTCATCCCAGCAACACCAAAACCATTTTTAGCAGTGTCAACTACGGCTTCTAAATAGCTATTGGCATCTCCAAATGTTGCACCTGTCACTACATCCGTTATTTTGTCATTATCTTTCAATTCTTTTTCTAACTCAGTCACTGTTTTTCCCGCCACAAAGGCCATTAAAGCATCCATAGACTCTGAATATTTTTTTGTCGCTTGCCCCTTTTCAGCCATCATTTTACTATAGGCTTCATCATTCTCTAACTTAGAGGCTAAGACTAAATCCGTTGGATAATTTTCACCAAATCCGCCATCAGAACTTGGCACACCTTTAAAATCCGCTTTAGCAACATACTGAAACTCATCCGTTGCTGCTGCTAAAATCTTGTCTCCATCCATAACTACTGTTGTCACGGCAAAAGATTTATCGCCATGTGGAGAGGTGTATAATTGACGGATTGCTAATGTTCCTTCTGGGACTTCTAAAGCCACAGATTCCGATGCTCCTGACGCAACTTCACTGGACGACTCCTTTGTCGTATCCTCTGTTTTAGTTGAATTTTGTGAAGCGGTTTCTTTTTTTTTCATCAGCTTTACACCCTGCAAATAACAGAACCGATACCATTGCAATTAACCCAATTTTTAACTTTTTCATAATTGACCCCCATCTCTATTTTATACACTAAGTATATCACAATTGATACTTTATTCACAATCTTTTCTCATAATAAAGACTTCTTCATAACAACATCATATTTCCACATACAAAAAAACTCTGAAGCTTTCACTTCAGAGTCCCTTACGTTTATTTAATTTCCATCTAAGATATTTAAGCGAACTTTCTTTGATCCATCTAAACGAACACTATAAACAATCGTACGAATCGCTTTCGCTACTCTACCTTGTTTACCAATGATTCTTCCTATATCTTCTGGATTAACAGATAAATTATACTCAAAAAACTCTTCTGACTCTTCAATATCTAATTTAATCTGTTCAGGATGACTGACTAACGGACGCACAATTGTTAAGACCAACTCTTTTACATCTGTCATTTTTCAGCCCTCCTTATTTTTTAACGTATTTAGCTTCGTGATGCTTTTTCATAACACCTTCACCAGAAAGGATGTTGCGAACTGTATCTGAAGGTTGCGCACCTTTTGATAACCAGTCCAACACTAACTCTTCTTTTAAGACCACTTCCGCAGGATCTTTCAACGGATTGTAAGTTCCAACAGTTTCGATGAAACGTCCATCACGAGGAGAACGAGAATCTGCAACTACGATACGGTAAAAAGGGTTTTTCTTAGAACCCATACGTTTTAAACGAATTTTAACTGACATGTATATTTCCACCTCCATTAACTTATTACAAATGTTAGTTTAACAGTTTTAAGAAGAGATGTAAAGTGTTTTTTCTTTACAGTATAAAATTTCTTTTTTATTAACTCATATCACTAACTTTACTTTGCCAGTAAATACTTTTCTTAGTACAAATAGAACGATAAAAGCCTACAAGAATTTTTCTTGTAGGCTCAAATTACCTCACTAATTGTTTATACTCCTTCGTATGAATCAATGATAATTTGTTTCAGTTCACTAATCAAAGGTTCCTTTGGATTAGCAGTTGTACATTGATCTTCATAAGCTAATTCTGCCATATGATCTACCGTGCTATCAAGCACTTCTTGTGTTACACCTTGGGCTTTCAAGCTCATATCAATCCCTACGCCTTTGCCTAATTTAATTATTTCTTGCACAAGAGCCTCAACTAATTCTTCCGTTGTTTTCCCTTTTAATCCAAGTGTTCGAGCGATTTCTGCGTAATCCTCATGTGCTCGGAAGTACTCATATTTAGGGAACATTGCATGTTTTTGCGGATCTTTCGCATTATAACGGACAATATGTGGCAGCAGAATTGCATTCGTTCTGCCATGAGGAATATGATACTCACCACCAATTTTATGAGCAACTGAGTGACAAATCCCTAGGAAAGCATTGGCAAACGCCATTCCAGCAAGAGCCGAAGCATTATGCATTTTTTCACGAGCATCAAAATCTGCTGTTTCAACAGATGTTTTCAAGTTTTCAAAGACTAATTTGATTGCTTCCAAACTCAGCCCCCTAGTGTAATCTGATGCCATAACTGACACATATGATTCCAATGCGTGGGTCAAAACATCCATCCCAGTATCTGCTGCGATAGATCGTGGCAAAGTTTGAACAAATTGCGCGTCAATAATTGCCACATCTGGAGTCAAGGCATAATCTGCAAGTGGATATTTAACATTAGTTTCACTGTCAGTAATGACCGCAAATGGCGTTACTTCCGCTCCAGTTCCTGATGTAGTTGGCACACAAACTAATTGTGATTTTTCAGCTTTTGGATACTTATAAATCCGTTTGCGAATATCTAAGAATTTTTGCTTCGCACCAAAGAACTCTGTTTCTGGATGCTCATAGAACAACCACATTCCCTTCGCTGCATCCATAGCGGATCCACCTCCCAATGCAATAATTGTATCAGGTTTAAAATTAACAATTTGTTCAGTCCCTTTATAAACAGTATTAGTAGACGGATTTGGCTCGACATCCGAGAAGACAGCAATTTTCACATCATTATCCCGTTTTCGTAACTCATCCATCACTATATCTGCATAGCCAAACTGAACCATACCAGGATCACAAACTAAGAAAACACGCTCTACTTTTTCCATTGCTCTTAGATATTGAATCGAATTTTTTTCAAAGAATATTCTTGACGGAAGTCTAAACCATTGCATATTTTTTCTCCGTTTCGCGACTGTTTTGATGTTCAATAAATTAACTGCCGAGACATTTCTAGAAATAGAGTTTTTCCCATATGAACCACAGCCTAAAGTTAGTGAAGGAATCATTTCGTTATAGATGTCACCAATCCCACCTTGTGAGGTTGGCGTATTAACTAAAATCCGACATGCCTTCATTCTTAAAGCAAAATCAACTTGCAACTCGTCATCCTCTGTATGGATACATGCCGTATGTCCTAAACCTGACTCTAACATCCCCTCACATAATTGCATCGCATGCTCACGGTCATTCGCTTTAACCATCGCTAAAACAGGCGATAGCTTTTCTAATGATAACGGGTATTTGGGACCTGTTCCTTCTAATTCGGCTATCAAAATCTTAGTGCCCTCTGGTACATTAATACCTGCCATCTTAGCAATCTCGAATGCTGGTTTCCCAACAACAACTGGATTTACTGCTGTTTTCGCTTCATTCATAACTGTTGCTTCTAATTTTGAAATTTCATTAGCCTTCACTACATAAACTTGATGTGCTTCAAACTCTTTTCTAACCTCATTATAAATCGCCTTATCAACAATAACACCTTGTTCTGATGCGCAAATCATGCCGTTATCAAATGATTTAGACACAATTAAATCATTAACGGCCCGTTTTATCTTAGCTGATTTTTCAATATAAGCTGGCGTATTACCCGGACCAACACCTAAGGCTGGTTTACCTGTTGAGTAAGCAGCTTTAACCATAGCACCACCTCCGGTTGCCAAAACAACTGCCACTTCTGGATGATTCATCAGCGCACTTGTCGCTTCCAAGGATGGCTCTTCAACCCATGAAATACAATTTTCCGGAGCACCAGCTTTAATAGCTGCATCTCGCACAACACGTGCCGCCTCCGCAGAACATTTTTGAGCGGCCGGATGAAATGCGAAAATAATAGGATTACGAGTTTTTAATGCAATAATAGCCTTAAATATTGTTGTTGATGTTGGATTAGTTGTTGGAGTAACCCCGCAGACCACCCCTACAGGAGCCGCCACTTCCATTAAGCCTGTTTGCTTATCTTCCCTAATTACACCAACTGTTTTATCATTCTTGATGTTGTTCCAAATAGATTCTGATGCGAACATATTTTTAATTGCTTTATCTTCATAAACCCCACGACCTGTTTCTTCGACAGCTAGTTTTGCTAAAGGCATGTGTTGATCGTTGGCCGCAAGCGACATTTGATAAACAATTTCGTCCACTTTCTTCTGGTCAAACGCTTCCATTTCTTTTAATGCAACTGACGCTTTTTTTGCTAGTGAATCAATAACTGTGTCTACACTTGAAACTTTCTTAGTTTCTTTTGCCATACTATTCCTCCTAATTTTTGTAAAGTTGGATAAGGTTAGGTGTACATCGATAGCAGCTTTTTGCAACCCTTTTCATTCTTATCCAGAAAAGTGTGAAAGATAATTATGTGTGTGTGTTCTTTCTGTCTTTATCATAGCAAATTTCACAAACTCTCTGGTAGGATAATTTTCAGCCCTTATTGGACATTTTTAAGATAATTAATTGTTTACTTCACAAGCTATTTTTATGCTATAATGATAACAATGAGATTTATCCTTCACTTTGGACAAGATTTCACTATCTACTTTTTTTCAAGTAATAAGCTATTAATATAGATAGTTAGTGATTGTTAACGCAATCTGGTCGCTATTAAATCTAACTCCAAAGTATGCCAAAAACAGAAATGAGGGTTTGATATGTGTAATATTTTATTAGTAACACCTGATCAAAACTTGAAACGGAATCTCACTGACTTGTTAAACAAATATTTTGTAAATGTCTTTATTCTCCCACATGCAACAACAAGTAGTGAAGCTTTGGAGATTACCAAAACTCAGCACCCAGAGATTATTGTACTTGATTTGAATTTAAAAAATGAAAACGCTTATTCTTTTCAGCGGAAATTGTTGGCAACTCATCCTAATCTAAGAAGTATTGTTATAGATAGCCAAGAAAGCTGTAAAAATGCTCAAACAGCCATTAGATTAGGAGCCATTGACTACTTGGTTCAACCTCTAATCGAAAATGAAGCCTTAAACAGTATTCACCGAGCAATTATCTCGTTGAATCAAGTGTCCTTACTCAACCTTCGCTCTGAAAAATCATTACCTACGCAAAACGAAACTGTTCTACCAATGATACAGTACATTCATGACAACTATCACCTCGACTTAAATCTGGATTCACTGGCTGATTTTATGCATCTAAATAAAAATTATATTTGCCAACTTTTCAAAAAGGAAGTTGGTATGACGTATATTGCTTATCTAAATCAATATCGTATCGAACAATCAAAGATTTTACTTCGAAAAAGTGACAAGCAATTAGCTGAAATTTCAGAAACAGTTGGCTATACCGATCCTACTTATTTTAGTCGAATTTTCAAAAAAATCACAACTATTAGTCCTAATCAATATCGTCAAACTTACAAGGGAGACTATATTCCTGTTGATTTACAGCATATTTAATTGTTCAATAAGACAGTTAAACTATAAAAGAAGATCTAACGATAACTGAATTGGAATACTCTAAAAGCACATGGACAATCTTTTGCTTTGATTGTCTGTGTGCTTCTAATTCTTTACAAACACTCATACTTTTCGCGATACTTAAAAGATAATAAGCCAATCTTGAGTCTTTTCAAGTGTGTTGGTATACTTGATTATAATATTGAAAGGAGCATGATGATGTTTCAAATTGGTGAATTTTCACGACTAACTCAAGTATCAAAGCGAATGCTTCGTTATTATGATGAAACTGGTATATTAAAACCTAGTCAAAAAGATTTGTTAACTGGTTACCGTTTATATGATGTGAAGCAACTTCCACTCATTAATAAAATAAAAACACTTAGAGACTTAGGTTTTCTAATTCAAGAGATTAAAGAAATAATGACACTTGAAGAAAATCAATTTAATGATTACCTGGATAAACAAGAAACCATCATTCGGAACGAAATTATGGCCAATCAACAAGCATTAGGCAAATTGCTGAACTTGAAAGAAGCTATCAGGAACAGTACCTACGACATGGCTTATGAAGTTCAACTTAAGACTATTCCCGCTTGTCAAATTTTATCTTTACGAACCATCATCGACACTTATTTTGATGAAGGGCTTCTTTGGAAATCATTTTTTAATAAAATAACAACTACTAAGTTATCACTTCCTACAACAGCCGAGCGATTTACCCTCTATCACGATACAGAAGAATACATCGAACGCAACATTGATGTTGAAGTTGCCATTATCGTTCCGCCTACCATTCAGCAAATAGACGGGCTAACCATTAGAAAATTAGCTGCTGAACCAGAAATGGCAAGTATAATGGTTTACGGTTCATTCAAAAATATTGACCACGTTTATCACAGTCTTGCTCACTGGCTTAACGCTCATCCTGATTATATTATTAATGGAAAAACACGACAACTCCCGATAAATGGCCCTTGGAATCGCAAAAATACTGCTGATTTCCTAACCGAACTACAAATTCCAATTAAACGACGTGACAAGAATTAGCTTTATTATCTGATATTTTCAAAAATATTTTGTCAATACTAATGAATTTTCTTTTCTAGCCATCTTCTTTTCCTAATGCAATCCTAGTAGTCTCTGAACATTTCTATCATCTTAATTCCCCTTTTCTTTCTAGGACCTCCTTGTTATAATTATCTCAACACTCAAAAAGGAGAAAAGTATGTCCTATGAACTATTGTTAAATCCAAAAAATAAACGATTTTTAAAAACAACAATTTTTTTTGGCACCATCGTTCTCCCCTTGAGCTACCTCTCACACGAGCTACTTCCTTGTCTAATTATTTTTAGTGCTCTGACTCTTTTTCTTTTTTGGGATTCAAAAACAACTCTCCAATTCTTCGATCATAAATTCGTGTATAAAACATGCTTTAAGCAATATACTTATAATAAACAGAACTATAAACTAAAAGTAGTTGGCAAAACATACAGTTTTAATGACGGGCGTACACCCTATTTCTTAATAAAAATCATTGATAAACGAAACCAAATTGTGATCAGAGATATCCGAATGTCCATGTCTGATAAGGAATATAATGCCTTTTGTAAAAAACTAACTGAATTAAAAGAAATTTAACCAATACTGTTAATTGACAATTATTGGACTTCATTAACTGATAAATCATCCTTGACCTTCACATGGTGTCATCCCCTATGATAAAAAAGTAGTTAATTATTATTAATGGAGGAATTTATTATGACAACCATGACTTTGAAACAAATAGGAGCTGTTAGCATCACTGAAGATCATTTTCAACTGAAGATTCACGAAGAGTTCCGAGAAGGGCTCATTAATCTTGACGATTTTAGTCACCTCATTGTACTCTATTGGGCTGACCAATCTGATCAACCTGAATACAGACGAGTCTGCTTAATTGATGAAAAAGTATACCTACACGGTCCTAACCAAATGGGAATTTTAGCCACTAGATCAGCCTATCGACCAAATCCAGTTTTATCTTCAACCGTTCAACCACTCAGTATCAATATAACAGAGGGAATCATTAGTCTTCCCTACATTGATGCCTTTGATGGCACGCCTGTTTTAGATATCAAGCCCTATACACCAAGTATTGACTATGTCGAGACTTATCAAAGTCCTTCTTGGTGCCAACATTGGCCAAAGAATGTGGAAACTTCTGGAGCTTTTCCTTGGGAGACAGAAGTTCTATTTTGATTTGTACAATGAAAAAGAACACAAGAAGCTCTATCATCAATCATTCATGAAATAAAAGATGCTCTAAAATAATCGTTTCAATATCCATAAAAAGTAGTTATGGCATAAATAGTCTTGATTATCTAAAAAGGAATAACATTTAAAAAAGTTGCGGACTTTATCTAGCTCTCGAACATAGGCACGAAAGGACGCTAAAGAAAACTTCCTACACAAAAACACCAGTGAAATGAGCCCTTTTCGGTCACTTTACCGGTGTTTTTCTAACCCCTTACTACAACTCACTCTACTCCGCAATAAACTCACTACATAACTCCATTCAAGAATTATTCTTAACTTTTAAGTATTAATCCACTAAAAATTAAAGACTAATCAAATAAATTGTCAAGCTATCATTCTTCAACTTTTGAGCTGGAGGTATAAGGGTTATCTATTCTCATCACTTCTATCTTATAGGATAGAATAACCAGTTTATGCGCTCTCTATTTAACTTTTAACTTGTTTCAAAACCATATTAATGGCTAGTGATGGGAATAAGCGACTAATAACGAGTAGTAACCGGCCTTTATCGTTATTTCCGATAAACGCTTGATATTTTTTTTTAAACACAGCATCTGCAACTTGTTTTGCAGCCTTATTTACCGGACATCCCACTGTTTCAGCGTCTTTATTAGAATGCTCCCCCTTATAATTTAAAGATTTTTTCGTTAAATCAGTCTTCAAAAAACTTGGTATAATTATCGTGACATCTATGTTGTCAGTAATCAATTCTGCTCTTAAACTATCATAATAGCCATGAAGGGCTGCTTTTGAAGCTGAGTAAGATGAACGACCAGGCAACGCTACTTTCCCTAAAACCCCTGACACTAACACAATGTTTCCTGTTCTTCTTTTTTTTAAATGAGGTAGTAAATATTGTGTTAATTCAGTCGTACTAAAAAAATTGACATCAAAAATATTATGTTGTACTTCTTTTTTTGTATCTACTGCTAAAGCATTTTGGCCAACTGCCCCATTATGAATAATGATATCTACTTGGCCATATAAAGAAATTGCCTCCTTTACTTTCTCCTCAAAGGTTTCTGATTGTAATAGATAAAGAAGTACGACTCTTGAATTGGCCACTTGGGATTGTACTCTTAATAATTCTTTTTCTTTACGACCAGATAAAATGACTTTCGCTCCACGATTAGCAAATTCATGCGCCATAGCTTCTCCCAAGCCCGAAGAAGCCCCCGTTATCCAAATCACTTTATCCTTAAAATCAACGTTTCCCATATCTTTCTGACATCCTTTCTTTATACATTTCTCAACCAACTTTCTCTCTTATTATTTTATCTTTTCAAATCAAAAGTAACGTTTATAGTTCGATGTATATCGAACTCTTTTTCAGTATACTACAATTTAAAATGAAATCAATCATCTATCGATTATCTTTTTTCTATGGTAAAATGACAGTATGAAAATTGATAAATTATTTATAAATACTGATCACGACCAAAAATATGATATGAACTTACTGCAAATTCTTCAAGCGCTAAGTGATCCTATTCGCTTAGATATTGTTCTTTGTTTGTTGGATGAAAAAAGAGGGTGTCTCCTAAAAGAACGCTATCCAGTTGTAAAATCGACAATGTCCCATCACCTCAAAACATTAAGAGAGGCGGATATTATCTTACTTCATAAGGAAGGAAATAAATATAAATACGAAGTCAATATAGAAGGTCTAAATCAAAACTTCCCCGGATTAATTGAACTGTTACACAATCAAATTATGAAATAAAAAAGACGTACGAAGTCTTTTCTAAGTTCCACTCTATTGGCAAAGAATGTGATTAAACTAGCAGTGAGATAATGAGAGAGTACATTTCTATCCCCCAAAAAAACGGCTCAATAAATTGTGAAACAATTTATTGAACCGTTTTTTCGATCATAATACTCTTATTAAAGTCTCTCTAATTCTTCTCAACGAAGTGACTCTCTTAAACAATGAGCCGTAATTGTCTGGCTAGTATCAACCATCTCTTGTGGCGTACCTTCAAAAACAATTTGCCCACCATTCTTCCCACCATCTGGGCCAACATCAATTAACCAATCTGCTTGTTTAATCACATCTAAGCAATGTTCAATAATAATCACCGTATTACCTTTGGCAACTAATTGATTGAATAATTTAATTAATTTTTCAATATCTGACGGATGAAGGCCTGTCGTCGGTTCGTCCAATAAGTAAATTGCCGCCTTTTTATTCATATATTTAGCTAATTTTATGCGTTGGCGCTCTCCGCCTGAAAGTGTACTCAACGCTTGTCCAATCCCTAAATAACCAAGTCCAACCATCTCCATCGCTTCTAACTGCTTAACTAACTTTGGCTCCTTAAAAAATTCTAATGCCTGAACGACTGACAATCCCAATATTTCCACCATATTTTTCCCCTGATAACAATACTGAAGAGCTTTTTGATTAAAACGTTGACCTTGACAATTTTCGCAGATTGTAACAATTGGGTCCATAAAAACGAGTTCCGTCACTCTGACCCCTTTGCCCTGACAATCGGGACAGGCTCCTTTAGAATTGTAACTGAAAAGAGAAACCTCTTGTCCATTTTCAACCGCCATTAACTTGCGAATTCGATCAAAAAAACCTAAATAGCTGGCAGGCATTGACCGATTAGTCGCAGTGATTGGCCCTTGATTGACCTTAATCACTTGCTCACGGTATTCCTCTGCAAATGTAGACATCAGGGAACTTTTTCCTGATCCTGCAACCCCAGTAACAACTGTCATAATACCTAGTGGAAACTCCGTAGACACATTCTTCAAATTGTGCAGGCTAGCGTTATCAAGTGATAAAGATGACTGCCATGAACGACAACTCTCTTTTAGTGACATCCGACAGCCCATTGCTCTAGCCGTTAGGGTATTACTCTGTAACAATCCTGAATAAGTCCCCTCATAAACAATTTCACCACCTGCTTTTCCAGCTTGAGGACCAACATCAATAATATGATCTGCAATCTCGATGACATCCTGATCATGTTCAACTACCAAGACACTATTTCCTTTATCTCGCAACTCTTTTAGCAATTGATTCATTCGGTAAACATCACGAGGGTGCATCCCGGTCGTTGGCTCATCAAAAATATAAGTCATACCAATTAGGCTACTTCCCATATAACGAACAATTTTTAATCGCTGAGCCTCTCCACCTGATAAGGTTGTTGACTCTCGATTTAATTGCAGATAAGCCAATGTCCATCATCCGCTTTAGACTAGATGTCAATGTCTCAATGATGGTTGTAACTCTAGAATCGGTCACCGCTGCTAGTATTTCATGCAAGTGAATAATTTCCAACCGACACATCTCTGCGATTGAATACCCATTTACTTTCACACTTAAAGCCAGTTGATTCAGACGTTGCCCCTGACAAACGGGACATCCATCTTCACTAATCAAATTTCCTGCTTTTTCCTTCATTGCACTGCTCAACTTACTCAAGTCCCGATTCAAAAATAATCGATGATAAAGTGGACGCAAACCTTCTATTTCTCTTCCCACATTTGAATTCCCCTCAAGCAGAAAATGATACTCCTCTATTGAGTAATTTTTCAATGGTTTATCTAAATCAAAAAGACCAGATTCAGCATACGCTTTCCAGCTCCAAGATCCAGGTCTAAAACGGGAATCAGCAATCGCCCCTTGATTAAGAGATTTTTCCTGATCAAGAAGACTTTCAACATCAATCGTCGTTACTTTTCCCAAACCAGAACAAGTCAAGCACATTCCCAACGGATCATTAAAGGAAAAGTGAGAAGCAGAGCTCCCTTCTGGATTCCCAATTCGTGAATATAAAAGGCGTAATAAACCATACAAGCCACTGATTGTTCCAACAGTCGACCGCTGATTACCGCCTAAAGGACTTTGATCAACAATTACTGAAGGTGTCAAATTCTCTACTTTTTCGACCTCAGGCTTTAAGTATTTTGGCAATCGTCCGCGAACAAAGGCTGAATATGTCTCATTTAGCTGTCGTTGTGACTCAGCCCCAATCGTATCAAATACAATACTTGATTTTCCAGAACCGGAAACTCCAGTAAAAACGACTAGCTTATTTGTAGGAATTCGTAAATCTATACTCTTCAGATTATGATGTGACAATCCAGTAATAACCATATCTACCATACTTTTCATCCTCTCCTATTTAATGGGAATACAAATATCAATCTGCGAATCGGGATTATATGGTCCTAAAAAGCGCTTATCGTAGACTTCAAAATCTACCCGATCTGCTAATTCCTCTTTTGTATGGACAAACCAAGTTCCCCAAATGTACTCATAAGTTTTGTCAAAGTCTGCTAAAAGCCCTGTATGTGTAAATACAGCATATTTTCCAGCAGGTATTTTAGTCGAAATCAGCTGCCTCGGTAACGCTTCAACAGCGGTCACACGAATACCAACAAATTCTGTAAAAAATGTATCCTCACTAAATGTGTGAATATTACGTGACGTTTGACAGATTCCATAAGATTCGCCAGTTGAATGAGCATGTGGTATTTGATCAAGCAGTTTAATTAACCTCTGCCATAGTTCCGGCAAGCGGTTAATGGCCAAATTTGTCTCTCCCTCGATTCCAACAACCAATATTTCAGGAAAGTTTCTAATAACTGGTTGGACAGTGACCTTATCCTGTAAATGAGTCAAAATGGGTAACTGTAACTCTGGTTTTTGACTCATATAGACATTCACCCGATTCTTTCGATAGTGACTTGGACTGATTCGGTAAATTTTCTTAAAAGCTCGACTGTACGCTTCTGAAGATTCGAAGCCACTCTCAAGAGCTATATCGATTATTCTATCATTCGTGTATAATAATTTCCGACTACTTTCGGCTAAACGCCGCTTTTGAATATAACTACCTACATTTTCTCCCAGTATTCCTTGAAAAAGACGAGTTAAATGATAATATGAATATCCAACATGTTCCGCCACTTGATCCACATTAACTTCTCCCAAATGAGCCTCTATATAAAGAACTGCCTCTTCAAAACATCTTAAATACTTCATTTTTTCACCCCTCATAGACAATTCTAACATGCCAATGGCCATTGGACTTCTATTATAACGAGAATAAAAACATAAGACATGATATTTTCTGCTATTTTTATTGACTGTTTATCTTACCATAAAAAGAAACAGTCATTGTCAACAATAGCTAACAATGACTGTTTCTTTTATGATTTTTTAATGATGGTAGCCAGACTTCCGCCGAATTATCAGCATTATAAACTTCCACATCAGGCAACTTTGCAAACTCATAACCAAAAGAAGGTAACCATTCAGTCACCACCCGCTGTTGTAGGGACGAAACTTCTTGCGGTGTTTCACAAGTAAATACAGCCCATGCTCCCGCAGGAATAATCAATTCAGCCATTTCCTTTGTCACCTGATTATCAGTCGAAACAGCAATATAATAGTCAAATTCACTTGTACTTAAATCTGGATTATAGTCACTAATTCCAAGAATCCCCTCAGGTCGTTGATTCATCAGAGACAAAAGCTTATTCATCTGCCCGTTTTTCTGAAGTTCTCCCCAAAGCGCAGGTATGCCTTGATAGCTCTCACCTTTTTCAATCGTTGTTCGTATCTTATGACCAACAATTCGAAAAGCTGGCTTTTCTTCTAAACGATAATCCAGCATATCGCCTCCTTTTGCAACGAATTCAAAGGTGATTGGCGGATAAGCTTTAATAGTTACTCCCAATTTTTTTGCTTCGCTAGGCGAAATACCATGAATAGCCTGAAAAGCTCTATTAAATGAAGTTGGTGAATGATAGCCATATTTTAATGCAACATCTATCACTTTTTGATGTCCGTCTTGTAAATCAACTGCCGCCATAGTTAATCGCCGATTCCGAATGTATTCAGCCAACGAAACGCCGGCCATTACCATAAAGAGACGTTGAAAGTGGTAAACCGAATAGCCTACTAAACTAGCCGCTTCTTCATAATCAATTTCATCATCTAAATGATCCTCAAGGTAATTAATCGCACCTTTCATTCCATCAATCCAATTCATCTCCACTCCCGCTTTCTACTTATTATTTTTAGGCGTCACAGCAATCCACACTTGGACAGCTCCCGTTTGATCAGGATAAACTTCTATATCTGGCAAAGTGGCCTCCATATCACCTGTTTCATATCCTTTATTAACCAGATCGTAAGCTGATTTTGGTTGCCATTCTGTCACAATTAACGGTAGTATTTGAGCAATTTCCACTGCATTTTTACAGTCAAATACTGCCCACGTGGCTGCTGGCACATGATAGTCCGACATATTCTTTGGAGTCATTTGACTCGTCGCACATCCGATGTAATAATCAAATTTTCGGGAATCTGATGGATCCGTATTCTACACACACATTCCTATTAATCCCTCAGGTACCTGATTAATTAATGGAATAACAGTTTGAGGACCGCCATTTCTCATAAAATCTTGCCAAAAAATGGGTATTTGATTCATCCCTGAATTATTTTCATTTGTTGTCTTATACTTAAATCCCACTACTCTAAATCCTTCACTTATCACAATATTTGCTGTTAAACTCATTGTCATTCTCCTTTATCATATCGTATTTCGTGTTAACAGTCTAAGCTTAACAGAAGGTTTTTTTAGGATTCCTCTCTTTTTCTACCATAAACTGTGAGACAAAACAATAATGTATTTTCGTCTATAACTCTAAGCTAATATTAGGCTATTGAAGGGTCTTGAAAATTCAATGCAATTTTTTCACAAGAAACAATTAAAATAATTATATAAATCAACAAACTATCGATATCTAATTAGTAAAGTATATAAAATTGCTGAAGCATAAAAGTCCTAAAGCACCAATATCGACGTTATAAACAACACTATTAATAAAAATAAGTTTATTTTGAAATCTATTGAAAATATGACAAATAATTAAGAAAAATTCCCAGAAATTAATTATCCCGAAAAATTTGAAACAATTACTAGCTTTTTATTAGTTTATATTGAGAAAATGCGTGTTGAATAAGATTTTGTCACCAATACCTCACTTATCATTCCCCTTGCAAGCCTAACCTCAATTTTGACAAAGCTATTGTGAGTCTTATTATTTAAGCACTAGGAAATAACTGGATTCCCTCAAAATAATTCATTATCTATTTGATCTCTTTATAAATAATTTCTGATAACAATTGAAATCATATGCAGGTTAACTAATGATTATTTCTAAAAAAAAGACTTTATTAAAGGATAATCATTGACCTTTCGACTGATAACCGCTAGCATTAAAGATAGAGGCTATTACGAAAGGATGGGATTTTATGAAAATTGGAATTATTGGGGCAACAGGTAAACAAGGAAATCTAATTTTACTCGAAGCGTATCGGCGCGGTCACGACGTAACGGCACTAATCAGAGATCAACGAAAATTAACACATGAAGTACCTTATATAGAAAAGGAATTATATGCCTTAGAATCGACAGAATTAGAAGGGTTTGACGCTGTGGTTAATGCATTTAATGCACCAGACATTATGCCTCAATTACATCAAACCTCTTTACGTCATATCACCAAAGTTGTCAAAGATTTGGATACAAAACTTTATATAGTAGGCGGCGCTGGTAGTTTGTATATTGATCCAAGTAAAACAACTCGCTTATTTGAAACTCCCGATTTTCCTGACCCATTCAAACGAACAGCTACCAGTATGGCTGCGGCCTTAGAAGAATTACGTGAAAGCAAAGGTACTAACTGGATTTATGTTAGCCCAGCTGCCAATTTTGATGTTGATGGTCCTAAAACGGGAAGTTATCAACTTGCGGGTGAAGTCTTAACTCTTAATAGCGAGGGCGAAAGTTACATTAGTTATGCCGACTACGCCAGCGGTATGCTAGATTTAATTGAAAGTGGCAAGCACAATAAAGAACGGGTCTCTCTCGTATCTAGATAGCTTAGACAAAGCTAATCCGTAAAGTCAATTGCCAAGATTTTGAGAAATTTTCGAGCTTTCACTTTGATGTCCGTTATTTCTATCATCTAAAATCCAAAGAATGACAGCTTTTAGATGTTTAGGACAGCGAAACAATATGTAAGATCCATTTATCACAAAGCATTCAGGAAATGAAAGTAAGACTTATTCTCATTTTTATAGCCTGTCCCTTAAAGGCAGAACAACATCTTACAAAACTGTTAGGAATTCATTTGACCATTCTATGTCCCTTGAGATGAAAAAAGTTCATACTAGAATCAGAATTAAATAACTGATTTAGGAGATGAACACACAATGAAAAAAGGACTTGCACTATTTAGTTTCATCCTTATTGGAGCTAGTATTGGAATTTACTTTTATTATTATGGGGGACAAACTTATTACACCAAAATTACTGACAATGGTACTGAAATCGTTCAACAGCTTGATAATTCGAAAGAAACATTGAAAGACTATGAATACGAGCAGCTGGCTTATAATAAAAAAGGAGAAGAACGTCAGGTCACATTTAATAGTACTATTGGTCGTCCGTTACGAGTAAATTCTTTTCTGAAATTAAAAGTTAATCGACTTAAAGGTGTCCTCAGTTGGACTGAAGTTAAGGAACAAGACCTTTCACAAGAAGCACATGCTAAACTAGATCAATAAGCGAGGCTGTGAATTCACGAATTTTAACTCTTAATGTTTAATCTATTACAGGGGAAGCAAACGTACATTGTTGCGTTTGCTTCCCCCTATTTTTAGTTAAATAATAATCGACTAAATCCCCAGACCTTTTCAAATAACTATTATGGACAAAATTCTCCCTAAATAAACGGCTAGCTTTTGGATTCAAAACCAGTTCGTGTTGTTAAAGAGAGATACCATATTTATGTCTAAAAACTAAAAAAGAGAGTGAGACAAAAGCCTCCCCTCCACTTACTTCATGTATATACTATCGATAAACTCGAATCAAAAGGTTGCTCATTTTGATTCGAGTTCAACAATTCTTAATATCTTACAAATACTTAAATATCAAGGCTTATGTAAGTTCCATCATCTTTTTTTAGTTGGTAACACGATGTTCTTGTATAAGTACACTGTGATAAAGTAATAACCTAAATATATACAACCATAAATAGCAAATGGTAATCCAATGTAAGTATAAGGATTAGGAATAAAAATAGTAAACATTTTTAAGCCCACTAACACATGAATGACTCCTAAAAAAGCTGGTGCTAAAAAGATTGCTAAAATTTCTTTAAAAATGGATCCGACTAACAATTTATCTCTAACCCCAATTTTATGAAGCATATCATAACGAGCAATATCTTGGTAAGCACCCGTTAGTATTTTAAACATCAAGCAACTTGCTAGCATTGCTAAAAAGGCAATTCCTAAAAAGAATCCCATAAACATAAACCCATTCGCCATACTTTGAACTTGCTGATAAATCTCATATTTGCTGTTCATAAACTCAACATCTGGATGACGTTTTATTTCTAATTGATGAATCTTCTTAAAAATTGGTAATTGAGCTTGATAATCAGATACCCGAATCACTTGAATAGTATTAGTATCGGCTGCAACTTGCTCAAAGTCTGTTTTAGCTAAAACTTGAAACTTACTTTCAACTACTCCACTAGTACCATAGCTATCAGAAATCTGATTAAACCCTTGGGCGATTGTGTTTTCTCCTTCATTTTGATACGAGTAAGCATGATTCGCTTCTAGCTTTTTCAATGGTTTAAACTCGCCCCCAATTTCTTGAGTCTCTTGTACAAGCAACGGATGCTTCGTCAGTTCTTCTTGAATAAAGGTCTTCGTTTCACCCACCAATTTAGAGTGATAAGTAATCTTTTCTTTAATAGCAAGTTTGTCTAACTCTGCTTGAATCTCTGGCGTTGCATTATAAACAACCACATCGTTAACAGATGTATTCAACAAATCGGCTGCAAAATTTTTAAAAGCTTGTCCTACTGTAACAGCTCCCAGAGACAAAGCTAAAAGCATCGTGACCAACCCCAAAACTCGTGCTAATGAAGAGGCTTTGAAACTTAATTGAGACAACGTGAAAATATTAATTTTCTTTCCACTTAAGCTTTCCCATTTTTTTAATCGATTAACAATTACAGGTACCAATGCACTAAAAAATAAAAATGTCCCTGGAGTAATCGTCAAAATGGCAACCAAAACACCAATTATTTGAAAAGTTCCTATCTTAACCATACAAAGATAACCAACAGCAATTAACACCAATGATAAACTAATTTTAATTACAGTCATAAGCGGCTTGGACTTAGAACGTTCAGATTGGCTTTCACTGTAAAGTAAATCCAATGTCCGTGTTTTCATAAATTTCGTGACATTAACCAATGTAGTAACGAAAAACAATATACCAAAGAAAATCAAAGTAATAACTAATGCTTTAGGGACAAAAGCTTCATAAGTATTAGAGGGTAAATCAATGGCTTTACTTAACCAATCACCCATCACTTTGGCCAAAACAGTCCCTAAAAATAAACCAATAATAGTGGAAAAACATCCAATAAAAAGTGTTTCAATTGCCATCATTTGACCAATTTTTTTCTTTTTTGCGCCTAACATCATATACATTCCATACTCTTTTTTGCGCATAGAAAGTAAAAATGAATTAGCATAAAAAATATAAACAATAGTAATAATAGATAAAAGAACGGCCCCAAGTTGAAAAACAAGTGATACCATTGAGACAGAAGAAATATTTTC
Source organism: Vagococcus sp. WN80Y (assembly GCF_059621045.1). Classification (NCBI taxonomy): domain Bacteria; kingdom Bacillati; phylum Bacillota; class Bacilli; order Lactobacillales; family Enterococcaceae; genus Vagococcus; species Vagococcus sp. WN80Y. Next base: position 108,055 of record NZ_JCAQHY010000174.1, on the reverse strand, counting down.
CTCCAAAAAACTTGTATTAAGCGATAGCGTTTGGAACATATAAAAAATTGAAATTGAAATCATCAGTCCCATCATCAAAACCAAATAGTCTTGCCAACGTTTTTTCACACTTGTCAAAGAAAGTTTAAACATCATATACGTTACACCAAACTTTCTACATCAAGTTCAAGTCCTGCTAAGACAGATAGAATTTCTTGATAAAATTCTTGTTGTGTTCCACGACGATTTAATTCTCGATAGATTTGACCATCTTGAATAAACAAGATCCGTTTACAATAGCTGGCACTAACTGCATCGTGCGTAACCAATAAAATGGTCGTCTTGTAGTCTTCATTTAAACCACGTAAAGCTTCAAGCAAGTTTTTAGCATTTTTAGAATCGAGAGCTCCTGTCGGCTCATCTCCTAGTAATAATTTAGGATTATGGACAAGGGCTCTAGCAGCGGCCACCCGTTGTTTTTGACCACCAGAGACTTCTGTTGGATAATTTTCTAAAATCCGTTCAATCCCTAAAATCCGTGCAATTTCTTTCACTTTCTTCTTTGTTTTACTCGCAGAGACACCTTGTAGTGATAACGGTAATCCAATATTTTGCTGCATGGTCAAATTTTCCAATAAATTAAAATCTTGAAAAATAAACCCAATATTCTTAGCCCTAAAATCAGACAATTCGCTTTCTTTTAAACCATTTAAAGTTGAACCAGAAATCTTTATATCACCATTAGTCGGACTATCAAGTGCAGATAAAATATTAAGCAACGTTGTTTTACCCGAACCAGATGGTCCCATAATTCCCACAAATTCTCCTTCTGTTATTTCAAATGAAATATCTTTTAATGCCTCGTATTGCTTTTCTCCCTTTTTACCGTAAACTTTTTTTATATGTGTTGCTTCTAAGACGGTTGTATTCATAATCGGCCTCCAATTAGTTAGTAGTTAATTGTTTATCAACTACCTGATGACCCTAGTTTACGCTATATTCATCCCACCGTCCTACGAAAGTTCTTACAATTATTAAAACTCACCTAACAGTTTTGTCACATCAACTTCCCCTTCTATTTTTGACACCTCTCTATTATTTTTAGCACTAATTCTGTTATAATAGACTCTAAAGAAAACACATTTTGAGAGGAATCAACATGATTAAATCAGAATTTGGCATCATCAATAACCTTGACATTAAGAAAAATTATTCAGATTATACCCCCAAAAAATATAACTGCATAGCAATTGATGATGATTTATATATTAATCGATGGTGGCATGATTTAGTTCTTTTACCCACATTTTTCCATAGTCTTTCACAGCCAAATTTTGGCCTAGCAAGATGGGGTACAACACTCATTCCTCCAAGCTCTCTCGCTGCTTTTCAAGAAATTATTCTAAATGATCCCGCTATCCAAACAGATCAAGCATTGATTGATCTAGCTAGATTGATTCAATGTGCTCTCAAAGAAGATAAACATGTCATTCATTATGGTGTCTAAAATCGAGCAATAGTTTGTGCTCATCTATTTCTCCATTCATAAATGTTACAACATCAAAAAAAGAGGATAAGATAAATCTCCCCTCTTCTTTTTCGCAGCTATTGACATTTCAACAGATATACTCATTTCATCCTCTGAGTTAATAGACATAAATAAACTAATTATCTTTCTTTACGTCGTACTAATTAATTTTGCAGCAAGCTCATCACACAAAATTGTGATATCTGAATGAAATTGCAAAATAGAAGCAGGAATTTCTGGAGTCAGCTCTCCATAAAAAGCTTCAGACAAAATAGCCGCTTTTCCTTCCCCATTAGCAATAACAACAATCTTTTTAGCCTTCATCAGGGTTTTCATACCGATTGAAACATAACAATCCACTTTATCCGTTACTTCATCTGAATCATTGATCATCCCCATCATTTTTTCATCTAAATCTTGACGATAGCCTTGATTCGTAAAAGGTGTACCAGGCATATTAGCAGCAATATGGCCGTCTGATCCAATTCCCATAATGGCAAAATCAAGACCGCCAGCCCTCTCTATAAGTTGGTCAATATTTGAATAAGTATCATCTGTTAGATAAGTAATTTGCTCATCATTGATATTATTAGCTTCAAAGAATGATTGATTAATGTACTTAAATCGCTTATAATCTTCTGGTTTAACACTCAGATACAAATTATCTTGCTGGAAGAAATGAACTTTTTTTGAAATACCACTATCACTTACTATTAATAATTCTTTAATAATCTCATAAGCTCGCCCAGGTGTAGAACCGGCTGTTAACGAGATATTTGACTTTTGGTCCGCTATTAAATAAGGGACAATCATCTGAGCCAATGCATGACTCATTGCTTCAAAATCTTTCTTTACTATTACTTTCATCCTAAAACCTCCACTATTAGTTAATGTCCTTTAAGTTTACTAAAAAAACACTTAAACTTATAGTCAAGGAACCTCATAAAAAAAGGATTTTTTACAAAAAAACAGTACGAGGCTAACCATTTGTTAGCCTTCATACCGCGGTACTCTATGAAAGTAATTTTAATGCAATTGTTGAAGCCAAAATTAATGCAATACATAACAAACGCTTAATATCTGTTGAATCTTTAAATAAAATTATTCCCACAAGAGCCGTTCCAACAGTCCCAATCCCTGTCCAAATCGCATAACCTGTTCCCATAGGAATCACCTGCAAAGCAAATGATAACATAAGCAGACTGCTTCCCATCGTAATAAATGCCACGATAATCGCCCGTTTATTACCGTCAGCTAATCGTTTGATATTCCAAACGCCTACTATCTCCATCAATCCAGCGCCGACTAAAGCCAACCACTCCATGTTAAATTTCCTCCTTTTTCTTAGGCGTCTCGATTAATTTCAAGCCTATAATCCCTAAAATCAACGTCCCCATAAAAACAAGCTTTATCGGACTAACTGCTTCTTCAAAAAATAAGACTCCTACCAAGATACTTCCGACAGAACCAATTCCTGCGAAAACAGCATAGACTGTTCCAATAGGGAGATGCTTTGCTGCTTCTGTTAGTAAAACAAAACTTATTACTACACCTGCACCTGTCAATACCCATTGAAAAATAGTTTCCGCATGCCCTAAACCGCTAACCCATACCAATTCAAAAACTGATGCAAATAATACTTTTATCCATTCTTTAGTCATTAGACACCTCTATATAAAATGATTAGTTTAATCCATATTTTTTTCATATGTCCAGGATCGCACTCGCTCCAGGATCGCACCTCGCATTTCATCGTCCAACGCAGAGCCATTAAACAACTCTGAATAATAAAGACCATCTATCGCCAAGCGAACGATGGTTGCCAAGACAGGATCATATCCATCCGTCGTCATCTTCTCTTGAATCACATGAAAACTATTTGAGACAGATTCACTAATTTGTTGATGGCTCAAAGCCCCAGCTACTAAAGCGACATTTATTTGTGATGTCGACTGCAGATCATCATCCGACACTGCAATCATCCCTCGAGACCAACTACCAGTTGACTCGGTTTCCTTAATACTTGCCGCCTCAATCCTGTCGAGATAGTCTTGATTAAGTCTATCCGCCAGACTTCGTAGGAGCTCATCTTTATTAGAAAAATAATGAGTCACACCACCTTTACTATAACCAGCTTCTTTTGCTACTTCATCCAAGGTAATATCTGCTAAACCACGACTCGCTAATAAGCGACTTGCACTGTCTAAAATATGACGGCGTTTCTTCTCTGCTTTGGTCATTATACCCCTCCTTATTGATGAAATTAATTTTCAAAACAAAACGAACAGTCGGTTTTTATTTTACTAAAAATAATTAACACTGTCAATAAAAAAGGTATTCCCTCGCTAAAAAGGAAATACCTTTACTCAAAAAAATCATCCCTTCACTTTTTCCAGAATTTTTTCAAGAGATAATTGACTCGTTTGTAAAACTTGGTAATCAGCTTCCCTCATAGAGTATGAATCCCCCACCCCAACAGAAAACATTTTAGCGCCGTTAATCGCTAAAATCCCTGCCTCTGCATCTTCAACTCCTACACATTCTGAGACAGACAATCCCAGTTGTTCCGCCCCTTTTAGAAATATTTCTGGGTCCGGTTTTCCTTTTCTTAAGAGACTCGGGTCTACTATTTCATTAAAATACGCTGTAATACCTAATCGTTCCAAAATAACTGGACCATTTTTACTAGCCGATGCCAAAGCCAGTTTAATTCCTGCTACCTTTAATTCTTCTAAAAACTCTGGAATCCCTGGTAATAAATCATCATATGTAATACTCTCAATCAGCTTAACATATTCAGCATTTTTATCTGCAGCCAACTTTTCTTTTTCAATAAGTGTATACGTCGCCTCCTTGTCACCGTGCACCAAGATTCTCTCTAAGGAATCCATTCGTGAAATTCCCTTTAGCTTTTCATTAAACTCACGATCAATAGACACTCCAATTTTTTCAGCCAAATTCTTCCACGCTAAGTAATGATACTCTGCTGTATCAGTAATAACTCCATCTAAATCAAATATAAATCCTTTTATTGCCATCTCCGACTCCCTCTCGTCAATTTCTCAAGTGCTTTCAACAAATTGCAACTAGGTTTTATTTATTTGTACAACATACTCATCTGCAACCGTCACACACTTATCAAAAAGAGTGACCTTTAGTGGAACTCCCTCTAAAATTGCCAAACGAACTTCTTGATGGTTAACCATCACTTGTAATAAACGTCCCTGATAAGTGACTTTAAAGGAATACCCCTGCCACTCTTTTGGTGTAAATGGATTAAAACTTAAGTTGCCATCTAACGTTCGCATGCCAGCAAATCCATGAACTAGTGATAACCAGCCACCACTCATAGATGTAATGTGCAAGCCGTCTTCTGTATCATTATTATAATTATCTAAATCCAAGCGAGCCGTTCGTGCATAAAGTTCTACCGCTTTTTCTTCCATTCCTAATTCAGCAGCTAAAATGCTATGAACGCAAGCTGATAAAGATGATTCATGAACAGTCATCGGTTCATAAAAATCAAAGTTTCGTTGTTTTTGTTCAACACTGTATTCGTGATTTAAGAAGTAAAGCCCTTGAAGTACATCTGCTTGTTTAATAAAAGGGGATCGCAAGACTTTGTCCCATGACCAATTTTGATTTAAAGGTAAGTCTTCTTGATGCAGTGAACTTACAGGCCGTAATTCCTTATCTAAAAATGTATCATGTTGCACAAATATCCCTAGTTCATCATCAATTGGCATATACATCTTATCAATAATCGCTTGCCACTTCTCTTTTTCATCAACTGTTATCCCTAAAGCGACTAATTTCTCCGAGGTTACTTTTCCCAAACTTTCTAACGTGTACCGCAGAACCCATGTTGCCATTGTGTTGGTATACCAATTATTGTTGACATTGTTTTCATATTCATTTGGCCCTGTCACTCCATGAATCATGTAGCAATCATTTCGCTTGGAATAATGAACTCGATCCTCCCAAAAGCGCGAAATTGCAACTAAAACATCGATACCTTCATTAATTAAGTAGGTATCATCTCCTGTGTAGGATGTATAATTAAAGATAGCATGAGCGATTGCACCATTTCTATGAATTTCCTCGAAAGTAATCTCCCATTCATTATGGCATTCAACTCCCGTAAAAGTAACCATCGGATAAAGGGCTCCTTTTAAGCCTTGTTGTTTAGCATTATGAAAAGCACCTGGCAACTGTTGATGACGATACTTTAGTAATTGTTCACTAACTTCCTGGCCAGCGACCGATAGATACATTGGCACGATATACGCCTCAGTATCCCAGTAAGTCGCACCGCCGTATTTTTCCCCCGTAAACCCTTTCGGACCCACATTTAAACGCGCATCCTCTCCGTAATAAGTAGAAAATAATTGGAATATATTAAAACGCATGCCTTGCTGTGCCTCATCATCACCTTCAATCACCACATCTGCTTTTTCCCAGCGCTCAGACCATCCTTGGATGTGGGCTGCCTTTAATTGTTTCCACCCTGTTGAAATAGCCGTTTCTAACAATTGATGTGCTCTTATCATTTGCTCCTCTTCTGGAATATCACGACTTGTTACAACCGCTACATATTTCTCTAATCGAGCTACCTCTCCTTCTTTCAATTCAAACGTAGCAGTCTCTGCAACATATTTTTCCGATTCTTCTTGCTTCAGACTTGAATTTGAACTAAGTGATTTCATTGCTGTTGTCACACTAAAGCGAGGTGTACCGAACGGATTTTCAATTGTTTCTAATGTAAGAGTCGGCATATCTCCCAACTGACGATACTTCTCTAGCCAGAATACTTCTTCATAGTTGCTATCTTCATTTCTAACATCACCATCTAGCTTGGGCGTTAGCTCAACCGTTGCCTGTCCCTTTAATAATTCAACTTCCACTTTAACAAGCGCTAATTCTTGGGTAGCCACACTAACAAAACGCTCAAAACTTATTTTAGCCTCAACTCCCGCTAAATCAACAGTATAATAACGACTTAAACACCCTGTCTGCATATCAAGTTCTAAATAGAAATCATGGTAAGAACATGTCGCCAAATCGATTAATTGACTATTGATAACAACCTCAACACCAATAAAATTTGTTGCATTAATAACTTTACCAAAATACTCAGGATAACCATTTTTCCACCAGCCAACCCGCGTCTTGTCAGGAAACCAAACACCCGCAATATAAGTTCCCTGATGCGTATCTCCAGAATAACTCTCTTCGAAATTCCCTCGCATTCCCATATAGCCATTACCAATTGAAGTTAAACTCTCCTGTAGGCGTTTATTTTCAATATCAAGCTGTGTTGTTTTAATTTTCCATGGATCAATTTCAAATAATCGTTTGAACATTTTAAGTACTCCTTTATCTAATTTATACTTTTATCTGTATTGAGTGATGTGAACGTGTTGCATAACTATCATTAAACCTCGTCCTAACAAAGACGCCTAGTAGCATTAAAACCAATCCAAATGATTGAATACTCAAAACAAGCGTCATATCAAAGCTGAATAAACCGATAACCATTCCTGCTATAGTACTTAAACCAAGACCATTTAAAATTAAATTAAGTGATTCTTGGTACGTTTTTATTGATGACAGATGATTCTTTCTTGTCATCCAAACAAAGAAAGAACCACCTAAAACAAGAATTAGATGACTTACCACAATCAGAGAGCCACTCATAATCATCATTGTAAACGCAACAAAGGCTTTGTTTTGAGTCAGCCATTGAGAGCTGATTCCTTGTTTTAGTTCATTGATACTTGTGTAACTTGCAGGGTTAAATTTCTTCGTATAGGCTACCTTAAACTCATAACCAGACGAATCCTTTAACCACATGCTTGTCTCACCAAAACTAATTGCATTCTTGTGTTTAGATAACTCCACTTCACTTAAATTAAACCCAACAGTCCCTTGCTCATTAATCAAACGCATGTCGGTGCTGTTTAAGCGACCTTCTATAAAAGGAGCATCTTGTATCGCAACCAACGTTTCATGATCTACCTGCTTAAACATTTCGGGCATAATTTCCACCAAATTAAAATGAGTGGAACGTGCCATATTAATCGTTACTGGAATCAATGTCAAAGCTGTGATAAAAATAAATACAACAGCTAATTGAAGTTTTGATAATGCTTTTCGCCCTCGAAAAACTTGTGTCGGTGTAACAATACTAGCGAAATAATTAAATGGAAATGATTGTTTGGTCATCGTAGTCTCATCCTTTTTTACTAATTATGATTAACCTTTTGTTCCTCCTGCCACTAACCCTGATACAAAATGTTTTTGCAAAAAGAAGAACAATGTCGTAATTGGCACTGCGATCAAAATCGCACCTGCCGCAAATAAAGCAATTTTTTGATCTTTAGTATTACTAATAAATGATTGTAACCCAACAGCTACTGTTAATTTCTCCTGTGTTCGTAGTAAGAAACGTGCTAACATAAAATCTCCAAAAGGCCCCATAAATGCCCATAAAGCTTGAACAGCTAACATTGGTCGAACTAGTGGCAACACGATTTGCCAAAAAATTCTAAAATGACCGGCGCCATCTAGTTTGGCACTCTCATCCAAATCAATTGGAACGGTATCAAAGTATCCCTTCATCAGCCATGTGTTCATTGGAATCCCACCACCGATATAAATCATCGTTAAAAACCAGTATTGATCCAATGCATCAAGTAAAAAGGCCATCACATAAAAAGCAGTTAACGCAGCCATTGTTGGAACCATTTGAACGATTAAAAAGAATTTCAAACTACTCTTACGTCCGACAAAGCGATAGCGACTATAGGTATAACCTGCCAAAGTTACAATCACCACTTGGCAAATCATCGTAAAGAATGCAATAATTAAGGTATTTTTATACCAGCTGCCGTACAAAGTTTCCGTAAATAAACGCTGAAAATTTCCCAGGGTCCATTTTCCATCTAGACTTAGACTAAATGCATTAACATTTCCCGCTTTAAAAGCTGAACTAATCGTAATTAATAAGGGATATATGATAATAATTGAAAGAATCACCATAAATAAATAGGTAAAGAGCTTTGTCAAAAAACGACTTGTCTTTTGTGAATGTAGCTTATTTTTCATTACATTCCCTCCATGTCAAAGGCTTTAGTTCTCTTAAAGACAATCAATGATACTGTGATGACGATTGCAGAAATCATCAACGTCACAGCTGCCGCGACTGAGTACTGTGGAGATGTACCTGTCGTCAGTTTATATATCCAGGAAATAAGGATATCAGTCGATCCGGCTCCACCACCAACACTACCAGGTCCGCCCATATTAAAGAGATAAATCATCGAAAAGTTATTGAAATTTCCTGTATACTGGGTAACAAAAATCGGCGATGCCACATATAAGATCATCGGCATTGTAATTTGACTAAAGCGCTGAATAGCATTAGCTCCATCAATTTTTGCGGCCTCATATAAATCGGCCGGAATTGATTGTAGAATCCCCGTGACCATTACATAAATATATGGGAAGCCTAGCCACCCCTGAATCATAATGATTGCCACTTTTGTCCAAAAGGGATCAGTTTTCCAGGCAATCGCACTGATATCAACAAAAGGGATATGGTTTAAAAATGGAATTACTTGGGCATTGATAGCCCCAATACTATCATTGAAAATATTTGAAAAACTTAGAATAGTAATGAAAGCCGGAACAGCCCAAGGAAGTAGAAAGATTACCCCGAAAAGACGGCGTCCTTTAATAAATTCTTGATTAGCCACAACTGCAGTGAATATCCCTAGCGTGATTTGAAGCGTCGATGCGCACATAGTCCAAATCAAGGTCCAAGATAGAACAGAACCAAAAGTATCTCGGTACGAACTTAAGAAGAAAATGCTAAAGAAATTTTTAAATCCAACCCAGTCAATTAAATTTGCTGGTGGAATATGGTAAAAATCATAGTTAGTAAAAGCCATAAATAAGGTCACTAGAACAGGAAAAATAATAGCAAATGTCATTACAATATAGGCTGGTAATGTTAAGACATAAGGAAAGCCATTGTCAAACACATTATGAATAATTTCTTTTGCAGTCACATTTACTTTCATTCCTGAGTTCCATCGTTTCGCTACCATTCGAACATCGCGAATATTAATCGCATAAAAAATTAAAAAAATAACCGTAATAATAAGTTGTAGTGTTCCTTCAATCATTAAAAAAAGCGAATGATCTTCGATGGGTACACTTCCTAGCGTAACAAACCCATGCAATGCTCCAACCCCAAATAGTGCCATTTCAATTATAAATAAAAGAAATACCCCAATAAAGATAACGCCTTTAAACTTTTGCTCATTATAAAATTGGCCTAATCCAGGGATAAGAGATAAGAAAGTTGCTTTTTTTAGATCTTTTTTTGTCGTTGCAGTGTCCATCTTTTTTTCTCCTATTCTTTAAAAGAATTTCGGCAGAGATTATGTCTCTGCCGAAACTATTTCAGTTGCTGATAGTAATATCTCAGCGACTATTTTGTATATTTTTGGGCAATCGCATCATCAATAACTTTGACTGCCGCATCAGCTGCTTCTTGAGGCGTTTGTTTACCTGAAGCGGCATCAAACATCAAGTTTTCACCACCTGTCCAAACTTCTCCCATCTCTGGAATATTTGGCATTGGGTCTGCATTAACATATTGATCAATAACAGCTTTTGTAATCTGATCATCACCTGAAGCAGCCGTTTCACGAGATTTATTGTTGGCTGGTACCTCATTAGTTAGTTCATATAATTTCGTTTGATTCACATCTGTTGTTAAAAAATCAATGAACTTTTGACCAACTTCTTTGTTCTTAGAGTAATTGCTGACTACCCAAGCTTTACCGCCACCAAAAGCTTCATAAGCATTACCATTTTTTAAAGTTGGTATTTTAGCGACACCAAAATCTACGCCAGCTTCTTTGAGGTTTGCTGCTGCCCAAGGACCATCAATAATTGCAGCAGTTTTTCCATTAACAAATTGATCAGTAATAAAATCACCGGCACTCTTCACATCTTGCATCCCTTTAGGCCATACATTTTGGAACCATGTATTAGCATATTCGATCCCTTCAACTGCACCTTTAGAATTTAACCCCACATCACTAGGATCCGTACCATCCTTACCAAAAACATAACCACCATAACCGGCTAACAAGCCATAAGCGGAATAAAAGTCAGTCCATTTCGCTAAGAAACCGACATTTTTCCCCTTTTCAGCAGTAAAATCAAATTTAGGGTCTTTACTAATCGCTTCTAAATCAGCAAATGTTTCTGGGATTGTATCAATCAACTCTTTGTTATAATACAGTACTAAAGTTTCAATAATAGCTGGCTCGCCGAAGTATTTACCATCAACAGTTACTTGAGATTTATCGGTGGCGTTGTACTCTGCTTCATTTCCTAATGTCACTTCTGCTAAATGACCTTGTTGACCTAGTGGCCCTAAACGGTCGTAAGCTGACATCATTACATCTGGAGCTTTTCCTGCTGGTCCATCTAACGATAGAGCTTCTAATTGTTCGAACATGTCTCGTTCAGTTAACTTAATTGTCACATCATTTTCTTTTTCAAATTCACCCTTAATTTCTTCAAGATACTTGATATAACCTTTGTCAACAGAAACTGTTAGGGTCTTACCATCAGACGCATTGGCCTCCTCTTTTGCTTTTTCTTTAGCCCCTCCACAAGCAACTAGCGTCAATGCTAGCCCTGTTGCCAAAACACCTAAGCCAATTTTCTTGAAACTTTTTTTCATTACGAATACCCCCTGATTATTTTTATTTTCGCTTACACCCTTATTATTCTCTGTTACATGTCCCATTGCAACCGCTTTACCTCTGTTACCGTTAACAAGATAACTTGTAGTATTTATTTTTCTGAAACCAAAATGACAAACCCTTTTTCTTCGATTTGACCTGTTTGGCGATCAGCTAAACGTGACATCACTACGGTTTGACTCGCATCAATCGTTACTTTCTTAGCGCTATTCCCCCGATTAAAGTAAGCGGTCAAGACATGTGTCCCCGTCTCTCTTCTAAAACCGACAAAAGCAGCCTCATCTTCTACTAAGAAAAATTCTAAGCTTCCTGCTGATAAAATAGCTTGATATGTCTTGCGTAAAGTAATTAATTCTTTAGTAAAAGCTAAGAAATCATAGTCTTGCTGTTCTTCTTCCCAAATCATCGTTTTACGACAGTCAGGATCATTATCACCAGTCATTCCAATTTCAGTTCCGTAATAAAGACAAGGCGAACCATGTTGTAAGAAAGTAAAGGCTAACGTCATTTGAGCTACTGCCGTATCTTCGTTAGCTATAGTCAAAAGTCGTGCTGTATCATGAGAATCAAGCATATTAAACATCACTTCATTAGTTTGCTGACGATACAGCATCAATTGCTCATTCAAACCACTGACCATCTTTGTTGCAGAAATTTCTTGATTAACAAAGAAATTTTCAATAGTCTCTGTGTAAGCATAATTCATCACTGCATGAAACTCATCTCCATTTAACCAACTCTGTGATGAATGCCAGATTTCACCTAAAATATAAAAATCCTCTTTGAGTGAAACAGTTGCCTTAAAAAATTGTTTCCAAAAATGATGGTCAACTTCATTAGCCACATCTAAACGCCACGCATCAATATCAAATTCCTCAATCCAATATGTCGCAATTTCTAATAAATATGCCTGAACCTCTGGGTTTGCTGTATTCAATTTAGGCATCCTTGGCGTAAAAGCAAATGTATCATATGAAACTGTCTTAGCCCCTTCTTCATTGCCATTTACTCCAAACTCGACTGGGTAACTATGAATATGGAACCAATCAGCGTATTTAGATTTTTCCTCGTTTCTAACAACATCTTGCCATTGCAATGAATGATAACCCATATGATTGAAAACAGCGTCCAACATAATCTTAATGCCTCTCTTGTGTGCTTCATCAACCAATTTCCTAAACGTTGCCTTATCACCGAAATCAGGATCGATTTCAAAATAATCAATAGTATCGTACTTATGATTAGAATGAGCTTTAAATATTGGACAGAAATAAATACCATTAATACCTAAATCAACAAGGTAATCTAAGTGATCAATCACTCCCTGTAAGTCACCACCAAAAAAATCTTCACGCCCTGGATGTTCCTTACTTCCCCATACTAAGGTTCCCACTGGATCATTACTCGTATCTCCATTAGCAAAACGCTCAGGAAAGATTTGATACCAGATCGTTTCTTTTACCCATTTAGGAGCCTTAAACCGATCAACATCCTGAAAATAAGGCATTCTGAAATAATTTTCAGCTTTAGCACTTACTTCTTCGCTAAACTCGAAAATCCCTCGATCCCCATAAAAAACTTCTTCTTGGTCACTTCCAATCACGTGAAATCCATATTGCAGACGACGAAATTCAGCTGTTGTTTCGATCAGCCAATAATCAAATTGTTCTGTTGTCGTTAGTAACTTCATTGGTTCTGAAGTCAGATACCATTGATCCTCTCCGATTAAATAAGGGTCACCTTTAATGACATTAACGGCGGTAACATCTCCCTTTTTAGTCCTTAATCTAATATGAAACTGCTCCTTATCATATAAATAAGCGTATTCACTATCCGGTCTGTGTAATAATGCTGCTTTTTCCATTGTCAATCTTCCTACTTTCTCATTATCTTATTACTACCGCTCCATAAGCTGGTAACAGTAGCTGGTCACTTTCTAATTGATAGGAGGTACTGCTTAATAGTACATCCCCTTCAACTTCCTTAATTGTAAAACTGAGAGTTTCCGTCCCTAAATTGGTTATCACAAGTGCCTTCTCTCCAGCAAATTCACGTATATAAACATAGCTAGAGTCGGCTGTTTCAACAAGTTCAAAACTTCCTTGGCTAAACAATGGTTGCTGTTTCAGTTTAAGTAATTCTTGATAATAATGAAATACACTATCAGAAGAGCTTAATTGATCCAATACATTGAAAGTTTTCTCAATGTTAACATTGCCCCAAGGCTCTATCTCAGAAAAATTTGCATAAGGGCCACTCCCCCACTGCATCGCCCCACGACTCGCTTCTTTACTTACGCTTGCAATCACATCCAAAGCCTCTCTTTCACTCAAGCCGTTTTTAAGTAACTGCTCATGGTCGGCCTTGGCTCCTGGATCTTGAAAAACATCAATTGAGTTCACTGCCACATTTTTCATACCGATTTCTTCCCCATATAAAATAATAGGAAGACCTCGCTGTAGATACATCAATGTCGCTAACATCTTGGCACTCTCTTGACGAAAATTCTCATCATCGCCAAACCGCGAAACTAATCGAGGCATATCATGGTTGTTCCAATAAAGTGTCGGGTACCGATCGTTATTCAACTGCTGCTGCCAAGATACCATCGTCTTTTTAAACTCTTTAACATTAAGCTTCTTTTTTTGCAAATGATGTGGCAATCGCTCATCCATTTTTATTAACTCCTCTGGGAAATAACGAAAACTAACCACTGTATCACATTGAAAATTAGCTGAATCTGTGTATTCGCTGGCCAATTCTTCTGTTGCTGAAGCCGCCTCACCTAAAATGAATAAAGTCGGTTTTAATTGGCGTAACGCTTCAACAAATTCTGCCAAATAGCGCTTAACTTTAGGGAGATTGGCGTAATACTGTTCTGCAATCACAACTTGATTATCCAAACTATTAGAAACTTGCAAACTAAAATCAGCTTTTTCCAAATGAATAAACGCATCTAATCGGAAACCATCAACTCCTTTTGCTAACCAGTATTTTGCAATATCCAGCATGGCATGTCTAACTTCTGGATTTTCCCAATTTAAATCAGGCATTGTCTTATCGAATAAATGAAAATAGTACTCATCCGATTTCTCGTCCTTTTCCCAAACCGATCCACCAAAAAATGATGCCCAGTTATTCGGTGGCAACTGGTCTCCACGCCCTTTTTGCCATAAATAATAATCACGATAGATATTATCAGGCCCTTTTGACGCTTCTATAAACCAGGGATGCTCCTTTGAGGTATGATTTAAAACCAGATCAAAAACCAATTTCAAATCCCTTTTATGCACTTCTTCAATAAATATTTCCAACTCTTCCTCTGTCCCAAATAATGGATCAATAGCATAATAATTAGATATATCATAGCCATTGTCTACTTGAGGTGAAATAAAAATAGGATTAAGCCAAAGGGTATTAACGCCTAAACTCTTAATGTAATCTAACTGTTGGGTTATTCCAGAAATATCACCTACACCATCATTATTACTATCTTTAAAGCTTTTTGGATATATTTGATAAATAATCGCTTCTTTCCACCAGTTATCAGCCATATTTTATACCTCCTTTAAGTTCAATCGTGTCCCCATAAGCATACAAAATGTTACTTGTAACAACAATAAGAGAACGTCTGATACCGGTAACAAAATTAATATTGGCCTACATAGACACGAAAAAGAGGGTGAGACAAAACTCTCTCAATACAGAAAAATATCTTGGTGAAAATCAGAATGACTGATAATCGCCAAGATATTTTTTGTCTGTTGAGTAGATTAGGCCAATTTTTTCAAGTTTATTGCCATTAAGGCAAATCCTATTTCGTTGGTCACCTGTTAGTACCCTCTGACATGAAATTGAGTGAAACCTAAATTAGCCTTCAGATTTCCGAAAACTGGTTCTACATCAACTTTACGTTGTTTATAGATTTCTTTCGTTTTCTTATCTGAAAGCTTGTCTTTAATATAATGTTTGAAGTACTCCCATGTTGGATTAAGATGAATTTGCCGCTTATGATTACTTTTCGCTCTTATACAAAGTGACCGTAGGGTATACTTACGACAGTCCTCACATTCATAAACTTTAAAGTTGTGCTCGAATCCATACGTATCTTTGCGCTTACTATACCGTTTGAATGAAACTGGGCGTTTAGATGAACATATGTATAAGTCCTCTGTTTCAAGATAAGTCCAGTTATCAATAATGAACGGATTCTTTTTTTGTTTCTTCTTTTTATCTCGGTAATAAGACCCATAAGTAATGAGAGGAACGCTATTTTTGTGTACCCCAAAACGCAAAAAAGTGGGATAAAAGCAGATTAATATCTACTTTTATCCCACCCTCTTCGGCTTCATTGTAAAAAGACTCATTAAAGAATTACCTGAGCCGATCATTACGTTTAACTAATTATTTTCTCACCGTGTCACATGACGCGTGACACTACTTAATTTTTTGTTTACTTGTTAATTACTCAGATTGGAAGATATCTACTCCACACAAGACCAAGTTCAAGGCGCTATTACTTGGCTATACGGATTAAATTCCTACATTTCACTCACGTATCTCAACCATACCGCCACTTTTTTGTCACATATCGCGTGACACTACTCCATTTTTTTATTGCTTTTAATTGCTCAAAATCGGAAATATCTATTCCGCACAAACCCAAGTTCAAGGCGCTATTACTCGGTTATACGAATTAAATTCCTACATCTCACTCACGTAGTTCAACCATACCGCCACTTTTTTTGTCACACGTCACGTGACACTACTCCATTTTTTTAATTGCTTTTAATTACTCAAAATCGGAAATATCTATTCCACACAAGTCCCAGTTCAAGGCCCTATCACTTGACTATACGGATTAAATTCCTACATCTCACTCACATAGTTCAACCATACCGCCACTTTTTGTCACATACCGCGTGACACCACTCCATTTTTTTAATTAATTTATACCCAGTTAACTCACAACACGATTTCAATTTGAGCCTCTCAAATTTATAGAAAAATTGACCACTATCGTTATCCTTCAAAAATAGAAACCCAAAATCATGCGTGATAGTATCATGCATAAAATAACGAAAAAATAATCTAAATTCACTATTACCACTGACTTCAGATTAACTTTTAATCACAAATCATCTATTGTGTGATTTCATCACGCATCGGTAAAAATTGGAAAGTCAATCTGTTATTTAATAACGCTTTAGCCAACTATTTCATGTAATTTACTTATTATATCATGCTCACCGTCTGATTGAAAGCGTTTTTAATTATTTCGGTAATAATCCTGAGGAGAGCTCTCGATCAGCAGGATAAAGCTCACAATAGACCTCTGTCATTTGTTGAGGATAGCTCATTCCATTATTGCGAATCTGCTGAAAAGCTTGGAATATCGCCTCTTGGTGTTTCTCATTAAACTCAGCAAAATAATCGGCCGACTGAACAGCATAAGCAACCGGTAATTCTATTACCAAATCCGCCCCATAATTCAACGCAACTTCCACGCGACGCCATTTATCTAAAATAGCTGGTTCTCCTCGCTGTAAAAAATTCCCACTCATTACTGGCCTTACTAACCTGACGAGCCTTCGCTAAATGATAAGCATGACCATTATGAAACGGATTATATTCAGTTATAACGCCACAGCACTTCATTCAATCTCCCTCCTCTCCAACTGATCAGTTTTATTCTATCCTGTCAATGAAATTAGTAAAAGGGTAGGATATTTGTCCCACCCTCTTTTCAACTTGACTAGTTACTTTTTGTACTTTCTCGAATAATTAATTCAGGCTCAAAAAATTGATTGCCCTGCGGAGCTCCTTTTTGTTCGATTTTATTTAACAACATCCGACCACAAGCTCGTCCCATCTCAATAACTGATTGTTTAACCGTAGTTAGCCGCGGGTACGCTATTTGATCCAGAAAAACGCCATCGAACCCAACAACACCATAATCCTTTGGTATCTGTGCTTTCTTGTTTAAAAGACCACGCTCAATGCCAATAGCTAGACGATCTGAGCTACAGACGAACGCCGTTTTCTTATTAAAATCATAAAAATTCTCTTCAATAAATGTTGCTGAGTAACGTGAGCGATTATCAAAGCGATAAATTTCTGGTAATAACTGATGCTTCTGCATCGTATTGATGTAGCCCGCCTCTCGAGAAAATTCAAAGGTTTCTTTAACGTCTATTCCTATAAAAACTATCCTCTCATAGCCCATCTCTACAGCATGTTCTGTTGCTAATGCTGTACCTTTTTTATTATCAGTGTCTACAAAGTCATATCCATAGCGATTTTCACCAAAAAGAATCACTGGCTTTTCGATCCGGCCAATCCATTCATAATCTTTATCTCGCATCCCAGTAATGATATACCCATCTGATAATCCAACATCAAAACTATTTTCTGTCACTAATTGAAGAGAATACTGGTGCTTATCCAATTCTATAGAAATCCCCATTAACAGATTCATATAATAGGGCTCAGTCGTATCCATCTCCTCTAAAATAAACATTTTAACAACCTGAGTACGATTATTCGCTAGAGCTTTAGCAGCTACATTTGGTTTATATTCTAAGTCTTTCATCGCTTGAAAGACCAATTCTTTTAATTCATCAGTTACTTGCTCAGGATGATTAATCACTCTCGATACTGTCATTTTTGAGACATTCGCCTTTTTAGCTACATCAGTTAACGTAACCATATCTGCCTGTAATCCCTCCTTTTAACTCTTCCTTCTTACATTATAACTATTAAAAAAAATAATACTAGATTAAACTATTGACGTCTCAAAATAAATCTAGCTACTTTTCACAAAATCATCTAGATAATAAATGCTAAATTAGAGTATAATGAGGATAATCTAATAAAATAAGGAGGAAGTATAAATGACTTTAATCGATTTACTTGCACAATTAAAACAAAAAGAATGGCTCGACTTAACTCACACTGTCACACCAACTATTCCCCGCTTCTCAGCTTTTAATCCGTCTGAAGAAAAAACGCTATTCAGCTATGAGGATGGCTTCTACGCTAAAGAGTACACCTTGCCAACCCAATACGGGACTCACGTAGATGCTCCGGCCCACTTCGTTGAAGGAAAACGTCTATTAGATGAATTAACCTTAAAAGAACTATTTTTGCCATTAATCGTCCTTCATATTGAAGATAAAGTAGCAAAAAATGCTGATTATGCCATAACAAAGGACGATATTTTAAACTTTGAGGTTGAACACGGAGTAATCCCAACCAGTAGTTTTGTTGCTCTAGCTACTGGTTGGAGTGACCGTTGGCCAAACCAAGTAGCTTTCGATAACAAGGATAGCGATGGCAACAATCACACGCCAGGTTGGTCTTTAGAGGCCTTACGATTCCTTTGTGAGGAACGACAAATAGCAGCAATCGGCCATGAAACATTAGACACTGATTGCAGTCTAGATTATCAAAAAAATGGTGCCCTTCTTGCGGAGTACTATGTCTTATCTCAAGATATCTACCAAGTTGAAGTTATGGCTAACTTGAGTAAACTGCCCCCAACAGGTGCAATTATCTTAACCAGCATCCCTAAGATCAAACAAGCACCAGGCTTTACTGCTCGATCATTTGCTATACTTCCTTAAGCAATAATTTGTATAAAAAGATGACCACTATTGTTTACTCTAAAAATACGTGTAAACAGCAGTGGTCAATTTTTTCGCCTTTCCAACAAGGTTATGGCATTTTTTTTGCTTCCTCCCGCATTGCAATACTCGAAGCAATTCCCATACCGCCAAGTACAATTGCCCATTTTCTCGGAGTTAATAAGCCATAGAGTACTAGACTCGCTCCCGTAACACCATTAGTGATATAAGAGGTTCTCAATGTACTTTTTCCTAACTTTGGGATACTAATTGACACTCCCGTCGTCTCCTTTGTTACCTCACAAATGCCATCGATGACTGAATACATTGTTTTAATCATTGTCTTCCTCCTTCAAATTTATCCAATATTTTAATGATTAATTAAAAACAACTCTTGTAAAAAACCATGTTGATAGAGATCCCATGATTGCTAATGCTGATAGCGATAAACAAACCATAGCCACCACTTGTTTTCCACGACTCTTAGTTTGATTCTTGTTAGTTACTAATAACCCCAATCCTGTCATTAATAATACGACTCCTACACATAAATTGATAGCAGCCGAAAAAGGTGCTGATAGTTTTAAAAATTCTAAAAGTTGATTCATTAAACTCATTATAATTTCCTTCTTTCATTCTCATTTAGATTAAATAAATTTGGTAATACACCATCCAATAAAAAGATAAATATCTCACGTTGATCATATGAAACACGTTCTTTATTCGTCACCGTATAAAGTAACGAGCTTGTAACCGCAAAAGCTTTATCCTGACTAACATTTAGCGTTAATTCAGCTTGCTTCAACATCAATTCAAAAGCTGCAACACTATCAAACTTAAGTTTTTCAATCTGTCCTTGAGGCAATTTATTGACAAATGCTAAAAAATCTTGAGAGGTAAAATCATATAAAAACGGCCGTTTATCATACTCGTCAAAATGCCAAATCATCGCTTCACGAAATCCCTGAAGCCCACCAACTTCTGTGATAATTCGCTGAATATTACAAGTAAGTAACTCTTGGACTCTAGCTAGCGTCTCGCAAAACAATTCCTCTTTTGACGAATACAATAAATAAAAAGCCCCTGTTGAAATACCAATTGTAGCAGTTAATTTCCCTATACTAGTCTTTTTATAGCCGTATAATGCCCAACTATTTTCACAAGCGACACATAATTTATTTCTTAACTCAACTTTTTCTTCATCAGAAAATCCCTTAGGTCCCTTCGCCATCTTTTCACCTCTTTTATTATGAATACTTTTCATTTTTTATTCACAATTAATTATAACTTTAAAAATAACACTTGTCAAATACAAAAAAAAGACTAAAGCTACCTAAGTAGTTTCAGTCTTCGACCTCTATTTTTTCTTTTTACGCATTTTTTTCTTACGATTCTTCTTGACCATTGAATTCATGGCCATTTTTCCCATCTTGCCCTTAATCCCTGTTCCAAACATTTGATCCATACCAGCGGGCATCTTACCTTTAGTCATCTGTTGCATCATTTTTCTTGACTCGTTGAATTGCTTAATCATTCGGTTAACTTCAATTACATTATTACCTGAGCCAGCAGCTATCCGACGGCGACGACTTGGCGTTAGTAAATCAGGGTTTTCTCGTTCAGCAGGTGTCATTGAAAAAACCATTGCCTTTTTCCGCTCAACGTCTTTAGGATCGACTTGAATTTGATCCATCCCTGGAATATTGTTCATTCCGGGAATCATTTTTAAGAGATCCTCAATTGGCCCCATCCCCATTACTTGGTCCATTTGTTCGATAAAGTCATTGAAATCAAAGCTATTTTCCTTCATCTTTGTCGCTAGTTCTTCAGCCTTTTTCTCATCATAATCTTCTTGAGCCTTCTCAATCAGAGTCAACATATCCCCCATACCAAGAATACGACTTGACATCCGGTCAGGATGAAAAACTTCCAAATCAGTCAGCTTTTCCCCTGTCCCGACAAACTTGATAGGTTTACCAGTAACCGCACGAATTGAAAGTGCTGCACCACCACGCGTATCACCATCTAGCTTAGTCACAATAACCCCAGTAATATCTAGTTGCTCATTGAAGCTCTCAGCAACATTAACCGCATCTTGACCAGTCATAGCATCAACAACTAATAGAATTTCATCTGGATTAGCTAGTGCTTTGATTTGTTTTAACTCATCCATCAATAACTCGTCAACGTGTAGACGTCCAGCCGTATCAATAAAAACATAATCATTTTTATTGGCGTAAGCTTGTTCTAATCCTTGGCGAACAATTTCTACTGGGCTTACTTCCGTTCCCATTTCAAAAACAGGTACATCAATTTGTTGGCCTAATACCTTTAACTGCTCAATCGCAGCCGGACGATAAACATCACCTGCAATTAGAAGAGGACGAGCACTTTCAGTTTTCTTTAGCTGGTTCGCCATCTTCCCAACAAACGTCGTTTTACCAGCCCCTTGAAGTCCAGACATCATGATGATTGTCGGGATCTTTGGTGATTTATTAATTGGAACTGCGGCCGTTCCAAGAGTTTGAGTCAACTCCTCATCAACGATCTTCACAATTTGTTGAGCAGGAGATAAGCTTTCGAGCACCTCTACTCCAACAGCTCGATCGCTTACTCGTTTAGTGAAGTCCTTCACCACATTAAAGTTAACATCGGCTTCTAATAACGCCAGACGAATTTCTCTCATCATTTCTTTAACATCGGAAGCAGAAACCTTTCCCTTACGACGTAACTTACTCATCGCATTCTGCAAACGATCTGTTAAACTTTCAAATGCCATACTTTTTTCTCCTATTCTTCTATCTCTTGAATATTTTTAATCCACCCTAACAATTCTTGATCCTCAGGGTATTTTTCATTAACATGATGATGCATCTTGGCTATTAATTCTTCTTTAACGACAAAATTAGAATATAAATGAAGCTTACGCTCATAATTTTCCAAAATTTTTCCTGTCCGTTTGATATTATCATAAACTGCTTGACGGCTTACACCATATTCCTCAGCAATTTCTCCCAAAGAAAAGTCATCGGCGTAATATAATTCGATATAATTCATCTGTTTTTCAGTTAAAAGTGTCGAATAAAACTCAAATAATGCATTCATCCGATTGGTTTTTTCAATAGCCATTTAGTGCCTCCTTCTGAGAAACAATCAATAGTCGCTACCCCTATTTTATTATACCTTTATCTTTGATAAGTTGCCACTCTATCTGTGCCAGTTACTAGGTTAGCTATTTAGCAGTCATCCACAAAATAAACAATCATAATAATAGTAAGTAATAGCGACATAAATCAAATTTACTCACTAACAAATAAGTTTGCCCACTTCTTTACGCATAATTCCTGCTAATTTTAATGAAGTTACTTAAGTATTAATATGTTTTTTAAAGTTGATGACTCACACAAAACTTCTCGCAACAGAGTTTCAAGTCATTAATTATATCATATTTTCACTGCTTATTGAAGAGAGACTAGTATTTTAAATTTAGCTATGTTATACTCATATACATGCGATGAGGCGACAGAACTCGATTTATGAGTTCCATTCTACTAACAACACCTTGTGGAGGGTGAGTAGAAGAAAAAGCAAAAAGGTGAGACATTTGTCTCGCCTTTTTGCTTTTTCTTACTTATTTAGAATTAACATAGCCTCTAATTCGAGCCATCGCCTCAACTAATTTTTCCATATCTGCCGCGTAACTAATCCGAACATACCCCTGTCCAGCTGAGCCAAATGCACTTCCTGGCACGATTGCAACTTTGAATTGGGTCGCAAGTTCCTGACAAAACGTTAACGAATCTTGAGGAAATCCATTCGGAATTCTCGCGAAAACATAAAAAGCGCCTGAAGGCTTCGCAATCTCAAACCCTAAAACACTTAACTCCTGACAGACAAAATCACGTCTCTGACGATAAGCCTCCTTCATTATAACCCCATCATTTATACCCACAGTAAGAGCATTTACAGCAGCCTTTTGTGCCACTGTAGTCGCAGCTGTCACCAAAAATTGATGTGTTTTAGCAACTTCACGAGCAATTTCAGCTCGTGTTAGAACAAAGCCAATTCGCCACCCAGTCATCGCATGTGATTTAGATAAACCACTAATTAATATTGTTTGTTCAGGTAAGAATTCAGCAATCGAAACATGCTGATCCTCATAAGATAGTTCACTATAAATTTCATCTGACAACACAAAGATAGAATACTTCTTTAAACTATCTGCAATAGCAATTACTTCTTCACGAGTATAAGTAACCCCTGTTGGATTGCTTGGATAATTTAAAATAATCGCCTTAACAGCTTCACCGTGCTCAGTCATTGCCTGGTCAATCATTTCTGGACTTAAAACAAAACCATTATTAGATGTATCAATTTCAATTATCTCAGCTCCAGCCAAAGTAATAACCGGGCCATACCCAGGAAAAGCTGGCGTAGGAATTAACACCTTGTCACCTGGATTTAGAATAGCTAAGAGACTTGAAGAATAAGCCTCTGTTGCTCCCACAGTTACTAATATTTCTGATTGGGGCTCATAACTAACATGATATTTTTTTTGAAAAAAATCGTGAATAGCTTCCCTCAACTCAATTAATCCCGAATTAATTGTATAGTGTGAAAAGTTATTCTGGATAGCAGCAATTCCAGCACTCTTAACATGCTCCGGCGTATTAAAATCTGGTTCACCTAAAGTTAGCTTGATAATTCCTTCGATACTCGTACAATCTTCATCAAATTGTCGTATCGGCGAAGGGATAATCTTCCCTAATTGTTGATTAAAGCTCGGTACAAATTTAGTCATCAACAACACTCCATTTCCTTTTTTTCTATAGTATCATAGTCTTCAAGTCAATGCCTCATTTTTCAGTAAATTTATTGAAAAGCATTACCTTTTCCACAAATAGACCTAAAAATAAACGTGTAAAGTAACTAACTACTTGCTCCGCCCTATTTCTTTTGCTTAGCACTCTCCAACTCTTCAATAACTACTTCTATCTTTTTTAAATCTTCCTGCCTCATTATCTCACTTATATAAAATACACGTCCTGTATAATCAAATCTAGCCAAGGTAAAATCCGTTACAATTAAATCAAGCTCTGACCATAAATTATTCTGATGAACTTCTTGGGCACTGAGATATTCTAAGCGCTCATCAGCAAAAAGACTTGATAATTGATGATAATAATATTGCTCTTTAACAAAACCTTGCTCCGATAGAAATGTCACAGCAATCGGTTCCACCTGATTCTCTTGAGGAAAGGTTTTATACACAATATACAACTTTTTATTAAGCTCAACCTCATTCTCAAAATAATACTGACGGTAGTCTTTCGTTTTTAATCGGTCTTTTAGCTCATTAATTTTGTTATTAAAATCCGGCCCAGCCGCTCGTCTAAATTCCCGATTATGTTTTAGCATATTTTGATCATAATTAAACTCACGATAGCTACCAATCAATTGCAACGGGGAATAAATATCAATAAAATTGATTGTCATTTTAAGACTGTGATTTTTCGGATAAAAAACATCGCAAGTCTCTAGTGCTAATTGGTATATGGCATGATCCGTCAAGCTCGAATGAATAACGCGTCGCTGCATCGCTGCATCTGATAAATATTTAACAGGAAACAGTTCAATTGAACTAATTAACATAGCAGTTTCATTCGTTGACAACGAACGCTTCAAATAGTTTTCAAGTGATTTTAAAGGGTTATCGAACGCATGGTCATCTAATAAAAACTTAAATTTCTCATCATCGATTAATTCGATTGTATGTGGGTTATTAGTTATAGAAAGGTGAACCGCGATGATTAAGGTATAAAAATATTCAACGATCGGACTTAAAAATAATTCCAATTCTTGACATACCTGCTTAACAAACTCATTTAATACATGGTAATCTAAATTTTCAAATATCCAAACATTATCAACAATCGCTTTTTCTCTTAATAATTGAAAATAGAAAAAACGAACCTGCCAACTATCACCACTTAAATACCACTGATTATTTTCATTCACTAACTGAATTCCAAATTCCTTCAAGTAATCTGTTATTTCCCGCGTTTGTCGGTAGGCGACTGAAATACTGTAAAAATGACTCTCAGCCCACTCTTCTATTGTTGTAACATTTCCTAACAACAAATCAGATAGAAACTGGACAATAAATGTTTGATTACTGATAAGCGCTCTAACTTGGCATTTATTCAACTGGCCTTTTTTTCTCAAAAAAAGACCAGCTGCACTGTACTCGACACTTGTAAATTCACTAATCAATTGGTTAGCATCGCTAATAGTTATTTCAAGGGTTGGTCGCGAACACCCTATCTTATTCAAAACTTCAAGCTTCGATAAAGGTTTATCCGCATCAATCATTAAGTTTAACAATTCATATGTTCGTCGTAATTGTTTGGTCAGTTTATAACTCACATTTACCAGCCCCTCTCTATCTCTTATTCTTAACAACCAATATTTTGCCACATTCAATCATAATCTTTCACTACTTGACTGGTTCAGATTAAAAGTAGTTATCAACACCATACCATATTTTGTACATAGAGAAAATAGAAAAGACATTAAGAAAAAGACTAAAAGGTTTTACTTCCCCTTTAGTCTCACAAAATCGTTATTTATAATTTTTGACGATTCAAACTTAACGAATTCAACAACACACTAACCGAACTAAACGCCATCGCACCACCTGCAATAATTGGATTCAAAAAGCCTATTGCAGCGAAAGGTATACCAATTGTGTTGTAAATAAACGCCCAAAATAAATTTTGCTTAATCTTACGCATTGTTAACCGTGAAAGTTTAATAATCTTCGACAAATTCAATAAATCGCCATTCATTAATGTAACATCAGCCGTTTCCATGGCAATATCCGTACCAGTTCCCATAGCGATTCCAACCTCAGCCATAGCTAGTGCTGGAGCATCATTAATTCCATCTCCAACCATCGCAACAAACTTTCCTTGTTCTTGAAGTTGTTTAACATAGTTCGCTTTGTCTTCTGGTAAGACCTCAGCAAATATATGAGCACTATCCAAATTCACTTGAGTACCAATAAATTCAGCTGTCCGACGATTATCTCCAGTCATCATGAAGACCTCAACACCTTGCTGTTGCAAGTGTTTGATTGCTTCACTCGAAGTTTCTTTGATTTCATCCGCAACTGCTATCACACCTAATACAGCATGTTGATTAGCCAAGTACATAACAGTTTTACCTTCTTCTTCCATTTTTAATACTAACTCATCATTAGGGTAAAATGGAATCTCGTTATCCTGTAGTAGGCGCTTGGTCCCAACATAATAAATCTCCTTAGCTATTGTCCCACTAATTCCTGCACCAACCAATGCTTGAAAATCCACAACTTCTAACGAGCTAGTCGCTTCTTTTTCTTCCACATAAGTTACAATAGCTTTAGCCAAGGGATGCTCAGAGTTACTTTCTAACGCACCCAAAATGCTTAGAATCTCTTGAGGCTTTAGAAAACTATCATCTGCCAAATAAAAATTGGTAACACTCGGTTTTCCTTTAGTCACTGTTCCTGTCTTATCAATAACAATAGCATTAATATGGGAAGCTTGCTCGAGTGATTCACCACCCTTTATCAAAATGCCATTCTTAGCACCTAAACCCGTTCCTACCATAATCGCAGTCGGCGTTGCCAGACCAAGAGCACATGGACATGCAATCACCAGTACCGCAACACTGTGTAAAAGCGCAACTTCCCAATTTCCAGATATAAAGCCAGAAATGACTAATGTTAATAAAGCTATCACCAACACAATAGGAACAAAAATAGCCGAAATTTTATCAGCAACTGCTTGAATAGGCGCTTTGCTACCTTGAGCTTCCTCCACCATGCGAATAATCCGTGAAAGAGCCGTTTCAGAACCAATTTGAGTCGCCTTAAAAGTAATTGCGCCATTAGTGTTAATCGTTCCACCAAATACACCATCGTCCATACTTTTTTCAACCGGTAGACTTTCACCAGTCAACATACTTTCATCAATAGTTGTACTACCATCAACAATCACTCCATCAACCGGTACCTGTTCACCTGGACGAACCCGTACAAAATCATTTAAAAGAACTTCTTCTGTCGGAATAACTTGCTCAACGCCTTGACGAATGACAGTTGCCGTTTTTGCTTGTAACGCCATTAATTGCTTGATGGCTCCGCTTGTTCGATTTTTGGCATTTTGCTCTAAATATTTCCCAAGTAAAATCAACGTAATAATTACAGCACTGGTTTCAAAATACAAATCCATTGGATGACCGCTAATAAACCCATTATATATACTGAGTAAGTAAGCTGCCGATGTACCGATAGCTACTAAAACATCCATATTAGGTGCACTTGTTTTAATCGCATGATAGGCCCCCCTATAAAAACGTGCACCAATCCAGAATTGAACGGGTGTCGCTAAAGCTAATTGAACAAGAGGCTGATGCAAGAAATCAGCAACAGGATGATGGATATTCAGCATCATCATAAGCATCGCAACAATCATTGGAGTGCTCAATACCGCGCTAACAATAAGATCTCGTTTCATTTTACGAATTTCTTGTTGTTTCGCCTCCTCAATTTGTCGCTTATGCTGATCGTCAAAAACAATAGCACCATAACCAATATTTTCCACACTGGCAATCAATTTAGCAACATTGGTCGTCTCATCTTCATATTGGACAGTTGCTCGCTCAGTGGCTAAATTAACATTAGCATTTTTAACTCCTGGCTGATTGCTTAATTCTTTTTCGATTCTCGCCGAGCAATTAGCACAGGTCATCCCACTTATAGCCAGAGTCTCAACTTCAATTCGTCCTGTTTGATCCATTTAAATCACCTCAGCTTCATACCCAACTTCTTTGATTTTATCAACAATTCGTTCGGGAGAAAGACTACTTTCATCATATTTTATGGTTGCCTTGCCTTTTTTTAAATTAACTTTAACTTTCTCAACTCCGGCCAAACCAGCTATCCCTTTTTCAACCGCAGCCACACAATGATTGCATGTCATCCCTGTCACATTAAATTCTTTTTTCATTTTTAATTCCTTCTTTCAGTAGTTTTATTTTGAACGATGGTCTGCGCACTCACACTGGCCAGGCACACAATTACACGCAATCGTTTTAACTGCTATAGCCTTTTTGGCCGACAAATGAGACATTATCATATCAATGTCATCATAAGTCAAAGCTGCTTCATCAATTAGATCCGCAATTGTTCCACCTATCTTCTTTGCACAAATATGGGCAAATAGACTCTCTGTTGCGCTTTTCACCGTATCTTCTTCTGATACCAACGGACGATAAATATATTTATTACCAAAATTTTCAGTACTTAACACATCTTTTTTTACTAAACGGCCAATGAGCGTCTTAATAGTTGGTGGTTTCCATCCCATCTTCTCCTCTAGAACCATAATAATTTCTGGGCTAGTTGTTTCCCCTAGGGTCCAGACAACACGCATCACTTCCCATTCAGCATCACTAATCTTAACTGGACTTACTTTTTCCATTTTCTCACATCCCATCCACCGACGATTTACAGTTGTAATCGACTTGATAACCATAGTTTACAACTGTAATCTTTTTTTGTCAACCATAAAGTTTTTCTTCAACTAAGTATTAATTTTCTTATATCGCATCTTTCTTCTTACTTTGAAAAACGCTATACTAAAGATTACTAGTAGCCAATTACGAAAGAGGGAAATCATGATAACATACAAAGCAGCCATTTTTTTCGACTTAGATGGAACATTATTAAATGAACATTCCGTTATTCCGGAGGAAAATAAACATGCAATCCGCCAACTTCAAAAACAAAATATACTTCCTATTATTGCCAGTGGTCGTGCTCCCTTTGAAATAGAAGCCATCACTGCAGGTTTGGATATCGATAATTATGTTAGTCTTAATGGGCAATACGTTAAACATAATGGCAAATTGATTCAACCCATGCCAATTGCTTCCTCTCTAATAACAAGCCTACAAGATTTAACAAATTCTCATAATCATTCACTAGCACTCTATTCTGATGTCGATTATCGAATCAATTTTATCGAAGAAAGCGCGATTGCTTTATACAATTTAGATAACGCACCACTTCCTAAAGTTGATGAATACTACTATTTACAAGCGCCAATCTACATGCTCTATTTGTTCACACAAGATACGCACTTGGATCTGCAGTACCAAACAGCTTTTATGGATGATTTATCTTTTGTAAGAGATAGTCCCTATTCAATGGCAATCGTTTTAAAAAATATCTCAAAAAAATCTGGCATGACACAGCTTCTCCATGCACTGAACCAACCCAACATACCTACCTACGCTTTTGGAGACGGACAAAATGATTTGCCAATGTTTGAGATAGTCGATACCAGCATCGCTATGGGTAATGCCTCTGAACTAGTCAAATCTCATGCCGATTATATAACAGATGCCAATCTAAATGGTGGCATAATTAAGGCTTTAGACCGATTTCATTTATTACCTTCTTAGCCTATACTAAAATAGTAGAATGAAATTAATGATATGACTCTTTACTATAAATTAGCTATCAAAAGGAAGTGTTGTGTATGTTATTAAGCCGTAACGATCGTCAGTGTTCACTTTCGACGACCATCTCTTTAGCCTTTGCTGCATCTAGTTTGTTTCTTTTTGTTTGCAACTGGCTAAGTTTCAGCCCCAACTTAGTTCTTACAGAGTTAGCTTTAACCTCACTTGTTCTCTATCGTTCAACTATGGCGATAAAACAAGAAGATGATCGCCTGCTCAATGGATTGGCCTTGTTGATTACCGCAATCCCTGCCGTCTTTTTCTTACTAGTCTTAATCCTGTCTATGATTACAAACAGCTCAATTATTTAAAAAATACTTTACCTAATAACAGTTATTCACCAAGAGGTCTGGCATCCCCCAGCCTCTTTTTCTTTTTTCTCTTTTAAGCAAATCGATGTACATTCTCCTTCAAATAACCTAAAATTTAAGCTATCAAACTGATTGGAGACGTGACACCGATGATTCAACAATTAACCGTAATGCTGTACGTAAAAAATGTCGAAGAAACAGCTTCTTTTTGGGAAAACTACCTGGATTTCAATCGCCTGACAGAAATTGATTTAGGAATATCCAACTCCATTATTCTAGGAAATAATCATCCCTTTACTATTCAATTATTTGCCATTGACTTCATTAAACAAGTATCTCCCGAGGTTTCTCTTGAAACGCCTTCGCTAATGCTACATGTAGATGACCTTGAAGCTGTTCAAAAAAAATTGAAATCTGCTGGAACTTTTGTTAACGACATCAGCCAACATGGGGATCAACTGAGCTTTAATTTTGCAGATAATGAAGGCCGTTACTTTGCTTGCTGTCAAGCCTAAATAAAAAAATAGTGCGTGACGAGGACTAAGTCCGTCTCACACACTATTTTACTTTTTATGGGTAAATCCGATGCAGTAAACGAGGGAACGGGCTAGCTTCACGCACATGTTCAGTTCCTGAAATCCACGTAACTGTTCGTTCTAATCCGAGACCAAAACCAGAATGGGGGACTGATCCATATTTTTGTAAATCTAAATACCAAGCATAATCTTCTTCGTTTAAACCATCTTTTTCAATCTGCTCTAACAAGTAGTCGTAACCAACCGCTCGCTGACTTCCACCAATAATTTCTCCATAACCTTCTGGCGCAATCAAATCCGCACGAACAACTACATCATCACGATCTGGATGAGGCTTCATGTAAAAAGGACTCATTGATTTCGGATAATTTAAAATGAAGACTGGTTTACTAAAGTTATTAGCAATAAATGTTTCATGAGGTGAACCAAAATCATCTCCCCACTTAACATCATCGAAGCCATTTTCTTGTAATAATGTCACCGCATCATCATAAGAAATACGCGGATAGGGTGTTTGAGTATAAGTTTTTAATAACTCTTTATCACGCCCAAGAACATCAAGTGCATAATCACAATTATCTAAACATGATTGAACCATAAAAGCTACATATTGTTCTTGAATTTCCAAACTTTCATCATGCTCAACAAAAGCCATTTCAGGTTCCATCATCCAAAATTCAGTTAAATGACGACGAGTTTTAGATTTCTCAGCTCTAAAAGTTGGTCCAAATGAGAATACTTTCCCAAAGGCCATAGCTGCCGCTTCTAGGTATAGCTGACCCGTTTGTGATAAGTAGGCTTCTTGACCAAAATAATCCGTCTTAAACAGCTCTGTCGTCCCTTCTGGTGCACTACTTGTTAAGATTGGTGGGTCAATTTTTATAAAACCACGCGTATTAAAAAACTCATATGTAGCACGAATAAGTTCATTTCTAATTTGCATAATCGCATGTTGCTTGGTTGAACGCAGCCATAGATGGCGATGGTCCATTAAAAAATCTGTCCCATGTTCTTTAGGTGTAATCGGATAATCATGGCTTTCCCCAACTACTTCAATCCCTGTCACGCCAATCTCATAACCAAATTTTGAACGCGTGTCTTCGCGAATTTCTCCCGTAATTATAACAGACGTCTCTTGATTCAATGATTTAGCTGTTTCAAAAACTTCTTCCGGCACTTCTGCTTTTACTACAACCCCTTGAAAATAAGCAGAACCATCTCTTAATTGTAAGAAAGCGATCTTACCGCTTGAACGTTTATTGGCAATCCAGCCGCCAATTTGTACCGTTTCTCCTACATGATTTTTTGAATCAATAATACGAATTCTTCCCATGCATGTCTCTCCATTCTAAATTTCAACTAATCATCCAGTTTAATACTAGATGATTATTGTTTCTTTTTATCAATAAAAGCGGCTATCCGTTTGACAGCCCC
The DNA here is from genome assembly GCF_059621045.1 of Vagococcus sp. WN80Y. Classification (NCBI taxonomy): domain Bacteria; kingdom Bacillati; phylum Bacillota; class Bacilli; order Lactobacillales; family Enterococcaceae; genus Vagococcus; species Vagococcus sp. WN80Y. Next base: position 76,285 of record NZ_JCAQHY010000174.1, on the reverse strand, counting down.
TTCTAATGTCGCTAAATCTGTTGCATAGCTCATACGAATATTCTCCGGAGCACCAAACCCAGCTCCCGTCACAACTGCCACATGTGCTTCCATCAGCAACGCTTCTACAAAGACATTAACATCATCATATCCACAAAGTACCATCGTTTCCTTCACATTAGGAAACAAATAAAAGGCGCCATGTGGTTTCTGCAAACTTACACCAGGTAAATTAGCGACCAATGGGTAAATTTTGTTGAGGCGCTCTTCGAAAGCTTGACGCATAGTCTCAACAGACTCCTGAGATCCCGTCAGTGCTTCAATAGCGGCATATTGGCTAACTGCCGTACAATTACTTGTAGCTTGAGACGCAATTGACGTAATCGCTTTGATAATATCCGCATCCCCAATAACGTAACCAATCCGCCAGCCAGTCATCGAGTAACTTTTTGATACCCCATTAATAATCAAGGTCTTTTGCCGAATAGCGTCTGATAACGTCGCAATAGGTGTAAACTCATGACCATTATAGACTAAACGACCATAAATATCATCTGAGATAATCCATAAATCATGAGCAACAGCCCAATCACCAATTGCTTGAAGCTCTTCCTTTGAATAAATTGCGCCTGTTGGATTAGAAGGCGAGTTAATAATCACCGCTTTGGTTTTAGCAGTTCGCTTGGCTTCTAACAACGCTACTGTAACCTTGAATTGATTACTTTCAGCAGCCTGAACAAAGACAGGCGTTCCTTGTGCGAGCTTCACTTGCTCAGCATAACTCACCCAGTATGGAACAGGAATAATTACCTCATCCCCTGAATCAATAATAGCTTGAAACAATGCATACAAGCCAAATTTTGCACCATCAGTTGCGACAACTTGACTAACATCATAAGTTAAACCATAATCAGCTTTTGTTCGCTCAACTATCGCCTGACGTAAAGCTGGCATCCCTGCTGCCGCTGTATAAAAACTAGCTTGTCCTGTCGTAATTGCCTCAATTGCTGCTTGACGAATATTTTCTGGTGTAATAAAGTCCGGTTCGCCAAGAGTCAAACTTAAAATATCAAGACCAGCCGCTTTCAATTCTTTCGCTTTTGCCGCTGCCGCTAAAGTAACTGACGGCTCTAATTGTTGTGCTCTGTTTGATAAAACCATACTATCCCTCATCTCCATTTTTTACTTAAATATTAACAATACTACTTACAATTTCTCCCGATTTGAAATCAACTAAATAGTAATCTAAGCCACTGCTGTTATTTTCAGCCACTACTTCCCAAGTTGGATGGCCTTTATAAAGCCCCAAATTCATCTTGGTTACTTTACTAACAGCTTCCTGTTGGTAAACTTTTTTCAAGACGTCCTCTTCTGTTAGCCCGTCCGCTTGATTTAAAACTGTCACTTTTTCTCCCGATTTAGGAATAATCACGATAATCGCTTGATCTTTCGCATTATTGCCCACTAACGTAAAATAGCTTTCTTCACGAGTATACCAATAAAAACGATCGACAGTTTCCAAGTCTGTGTACTGCTTGGCAATCTCTATTGCTTCTTTTTTAGCACGACTCATTGGACGATTAGCTCTTACAAAGAAGAAAATCGATGTAAAAATAAGCGTGGCTAAGACCAAATTAATCCCAATTAGAATTTTTTTCTTCATTCATCTGGTCCTCTTTTCGTATCTCATAACTTTCTAGATTAAATAAGTTTCCAAAGCTTTTCTTATTATACCAGAATTTTTCCAACTTGTGCTTAGAAACTAGCGACTTTAGAGAAATTCTTTAAGGTCTTTTAATATGTCATCGAGACTTTCCTCAATAATTGGCAAATCACTTGGTAAAGCACGAAGCATTCGCGCCCCGTACTTAGCTTTTGTTAGGCGACGATCAAGAACTAATAACACCCCTTTATCTGTCTCCGATCGAATCAAACGCCCTAGACCCTGGCGCAATCTCAACGCTGCCTTTGGTAACGCATATTTATTAAATGAATCAATTCCGTTGTCCTTCAAATATTGATATTTTTCTTTCACAAAAGGGCGATCTGGAGATTCAAAAGGCAAACGAGTCACAATAATGATCTCCAATGCTTCACCAGGAAGGTCCACCCCTTCCCAAAAAGAATCAGTTCCTAATAAAACAGTGTGCTCTGAGTGAGAAAAACGCTTGACTATTTTTTCACGTGATCCCGATACGCCTTGCGCCAGAACCTCAATCCCCTCCATCAACAACTCATAATGAATTTTTTGATAGACTTTCTGCAACATTTCATGTGAAGTAAATAGAACCAGTATTGACCGATCTTCCTGCCTCATCATTCTTTTTATCGTGCGACTAACAAACTCACTATATTCAGGTGAACTCAACTCCCGATAATTATTTGCTTCAGTTGGAAGATATAATCGAGCCTGTTTGCTGTAGTCATAAGGAGACGGCAGTGATTTAAAGGGAACATAGTCAATTCCTAAAGTTCTCCCTAAATATTGTGTATCCTTACCAACTCGAATCGTCCCTCCTGTATACAAAATTTTATCATATCGAGAATACCAACGACTGTTAGCAACTATTGACGCTGAAAAATCACTAAAACTGACAATAATTTGTCGATTCTTTTCCTTAATCTGCAGCCATTTAATCACTTCACTTGAAGCTGGTTGTATGAAATCATGAAAGAAATGAGAAAAATCGGCAAATTGGGCCAGATCACTTAACCATTCTGTCATAATAAATTTCTCTGACGCCGTCCATTTATCAATTTCTTGCAAAAATTTAGTTTCTATCCGTTGATACAAATGACACCCTTCTGCTAATAAAATGTCAAATTGCTTCAAATTTTTTTTCATATAAATCGGTAAATCGGTCAAGATCTGATTCGTCACCAATATATCTTCCTCATAATGGCGACCGTGATCAATCAAGACTGCTTCAACAATGTCTTCCTTAACAGTTTCAAAAACTGCTACCGCTTCGTAAAGTATCGTCCGCAACGACTTAACCTCGCGACGCCAATCATCGTGTTTCCACAGTTTACTTAATGCAGTCGGCTGATTGTCACTATTCGTAAGTTGTAACAACTGGCGATTAACTTGAAAATCTGACATCTGCATAAAACCAGCTCGTTGAGCAATCTCTGGTAAATGATGGGCTTCATCAATAATTAAATAAGGACTACTTGGTAAAAGAGGCGTCTCTCGATAATTCTCTTGACAAAGAAACGCATGATTGATCACAATCACATTAGATTGTTTGATTTTCTGTTGCAAATGTCGCCAAAAATCAACCTCATAGTACGGAGAATTAGTTGATAAATACGCCATCCCCTGATGCTTAATTTGTTTAAAAAAAACATGGTTATAAGTTGTCAGATTCAACTCATCTAAATCTCCAGTAGTCGTTTCAGTCAACCAAACAAGAATCCCCATTTGATATAAAGCATATTGTTTTTGCTTTACAGGGTTAATCAGCGTGGCTGCAAACCGGTCTAAATCTATAAAATAACGATGACTTTTAACTAACGTTGCCACCAAACTATTTGGTCGAATCTGATTAACTAAGGACAAATCCTTTTCTACAAGCTGACTTTCAAGTAAAAGGGACACCGTGCTAATAATTACAGGCTGCTCTGGAGTGGCCAGATAGCTTAAAGGGAGTAAATAGCCAAAAGTTTTACCACTTCCAGTCGGTGCCTCAATCGCCACATTTTTATGACCTAACTTACCACCATCTGCTGTTACAGGTGTTGAAAAAAAGTCATATACCAAATTCATCATCTTACTTTGAGTCTCGCGGTAGTCTAAAACACCTTGATACAAAGCTTCTTTCATAGACTTAGAATGGGGATACTCAGCTTCTTGTTGATGATTGTATACAAAATACGTCACTTCTTTTTTTTGAATTGCCAATCCGTTTACCAAGTGAATGCCTTCAGTTAAAGGATTAATTGACTCTAGCATCTCCTGATAAATTGACTTAATATAATCCGAAGTCTCCATACCACATTCATCAGATAGAGTTACAATTTTCTCCATCGTTACAAGAGGTAATGATCGCATTCGCTTCTCCATAACCAATAATAATTCAGCTGTCACCTCTGCATCACTATCAGCTTGATGGGGTCGATCATGAGTAATTCCATACTGTTCAGCTAGATCGGATAAGCGAAAACTAGCCGAGGTTGGCAAAAAAATCTGTGCCAATTCAACAGTATCTACACCAGCTATGGTCAATTTTGGTGCACCACAACGCGTTAATTCTTTACTTAAAAACTGATAATCAAAATAAATATTATGTGCTACAAATACGCACCCTGATAGACGATTAGCGATTTCCATTGCCACATCTTCGAAATAAGGGGCTCTAGCAACCTGTTCATTTGTAATTCCCGTTAAATTTTCAATTTGCTTCGTTATTTTTATTTTAGGATTGACATCGGTAGCGAATCGCGACACAATCTGATTATTTTGAACAAAAACACAACCAAACTGGATAATTCGATCTGTTGCTGGATTGGTGCCGGTTGTTTCTATGTCGACAACTGCAAAAGTTGTATTGTTTTCCACTACACTTCCCTACTTTCACTCACTAGCACTAAAACTAACATTATAATGATTGTTAGTCGCCGAAAGGCCTAGTCAAATTATACCTATTTTCACCAAATATTTCACCTTATTATTTTAACTCACTTTATAATAATCATAATAACTCTTGAAGAAAGGCTTTTCATATGATATATTTAAGTGGAATTCAGATGGAATGTTACTACTTAATAGTAGGCATAACCTAGATTCATGCGAGTTATTTTGGCGATTTATGCTGAAAAATGACTGGGATGAGTGTAGGTTTTTTTGTTTTTTTCGTAAAAACAATTAATTAATTGACTGAGTGCTCAAAAAAGATGCAATCGTTTGTGCTAAACTAATATAGTACGAACTATCAAATTTTATAAGTCGGAAGGAGACGAATAAATGGTTACAAGTAAATTTCCAACAGATTTTTTATGGGGTGGCGCTGTTGCTGCCAATCAATGTGAAGGGGCCTATGACGTTGATGGGAAAGGTTTATCACCTGTTGATGTTCTACCAGACGTTCACCACGGTCGTTGGGACGCTCTGATGAACCCGACTGACGCTCTTGAAAAAGACTATGGCTTCTATCCAAGCCATGAATCCATTGATTTTTATCATCATTATAAAGAGGATTTAGCCTTAATGGCTGAGATGGGCTTTAAAACATTTAGAACCTCTATATGTTGGGCGCGTATCTTCCCCAAAGGCGACGAAACAGAGCCAAATGAAGCAGGTTTAAAATTTTATGACGACCTCTTCAATGAATGCCAACGTCTTGGCATGGAACCACTTGTTACAATCCAGCATTTTGATACCCCTGTTGCTCTAATGACAAATTACGGTGGTTGGAAAAATAGAAAACTAATTGACTTTTACTTAAATTATTGTGAAGTTGTATTTAACCGCTACAAAAATACGGTTAAATACTGGCTAACATTTAATGAAATCAATATGATTTTGCATATTCCTTTCTTTGGTGGTGGACTTGACGTCAGCAAGGAAACAAATCCTGAACAAATTAAGTACCAGAGTGCTCATCACCAGTTGGTCGCTTCTGCTATGGCAACAAAATTAGGTCATGAGATTAACCCTGATTTTCAAATCGGTTGTATGCTAGCTGCTGGATCAACGTATCCTAACACCTGTGCACCAGAGGATGTCTGGAAAGCACTGGAAGCAGATCGGGAAGGCTACTTCTTTATTGATGTCCAAGCTCGTGGTTATTACCCAAGCTACAGCAAACGTTTCTTTAAAGAAAATAATATCAAATTAGATATCGCTGATGGTGATTTAGACGTATTGAAAGAAAATACAGTTGATTTTATTTCATTTAGTTACTATTCTTCACGCTTAACTAGTGCTGATCCAGAGGTTAGCAGTAAAACAGAAGGAAATGTTTTTGCTTCTCTTAAGAATCCATACTTAAAAGCTAGCGAATGGGGATGGCAAATTGATCCACTTGGCTTAAGAACCACAATGAATCAGATTTATGATCGCTATCAAAAACCGCTGTTTGTTGTTGAAAATGGATTGGGAGCCATAGATAAGATTGAAAGTGATGGCAGCATTATCGACGATTACCGAATTGATTATCTACGTGAACATATTCGCGAAATGGGTGAAGCGATTGAGGATGGTGTTGAATGTCTTGGCTACACCACTTGGGGTTGTATCGATTTAGTCAGTGCAGGATCAGGCGAAATGAGCAAACGCTATGGCTTTATCTATGTCGATCGTGACAATGACGGTCAAGGAACTCTCGCCCGTAGTAAGAAAAAATCCTTTGATTGGTATAAACAAGTTATTGCCTCTAACGGCTCTGACTTAGCATAATTTATTAAAACACAGATGAGTTGATAACAGCTCTCTGTGTTTTTTCTATTATCCCTATACTTTTAAGGTCTGATTCAAAAAATGGTTAGCTTGATTATTTTAAGATTAACCAATAATTATTTACTTTCTATTAAAAAACAGCTTATTGTGTGCTATTTCGAAAAAGTTCATTATAATAGTAATAAGTAGTTAAATAGATTAGAAAGTTGAGGGCTGAACAGCATGACAAAAATGAAAATTCCCACTGAGGATTATACTGAAATGAAAAATAAGCTTAAATTTCTTGAGTACTACTGGTCTGAGCTGACTAACCACTCAGAATTTGCTGAATCTTATGAATACGCGCAAGATGTCCAGACCTTTATTGACTTTGAAATTTATGATCAGATTAACACCATTAAAGTTCATAATTTAACTAAACGTGTGACTATCACACAAAAAAATTATGATCTATTAAAAAAATTCGCTCATATCAGTGATGATTTGAAACGCTCTGCTGGCCTTTAATCACAATGATTTACGTACCCTATGGTATACTATAAGTATTAAAAGTATGGGAGGTTGAGGATTATGTTACCAAATTATCAACGAGTTCTAGTAGCGAATGATGGCTCTGAAAACTCTTTATTAGCCTTTAAGGAAGCAGTCGAAATTGCCAAACGAAATCAAGCAAGTCTCTATATTTTAAGAGTAGTCGACACGCGAGTGGACCCCTTCGCACCTTATGTCATCGAAGGTGTTATTGAAGAACAACTAGAAGAAGCTAAACGCGATATGAATGAACTAGCCGATCTTGCCAAAGAATATGGTGTTGGTGACGTTTATCCACTTGTTAAGCAGGGTCAACCAAGAGATATCATCACTAACAAAGTTCCTCAACGTGAAGATATTGATCTATTAGTCGTCGGTGCTACCGGAAAAACAGGCTTAGACAAGCTTTGGATTGGCTCCACAACTAACTACGTTGTTAACCATGCAACATGTAACGTCTTAGTCATTCGCAATAAAAAAGAAAATTAATTTTAAGAGGAGAGGATGACATAAATTTGTCACCCTCTCCTCTTTTTTAGTAGGTCAAACTTTTCAAACTCAGCTCCGCTGTTTGCTTGTTCAAAAGCTTCATATCATAAAGTTTGATTACCTTATCTTTTAAACGTAAACTTTTTTTATCAAGCTCTTTATCAAAGGTATTCCACAGATAATTAATTAGACCCTCTAAAAGACCGCCTGTTCCAGCTCCGCCCAAATCAAAACCTAACCGTTCTTCTTCACTAAGTTGAGATTTTTTATACTCTTTGATAGTCTCCAAAAAAGGACCCACAACTAAAAATCTAGGTGTTTTGGAATCAACTGCCACTTGTAAGTCTTCAAATGAAAAAACTTGATAGAGTGCTCCCTCTTTTTCAATCATTAATAACGCATCTAATACCTCACCAGGGCTATCCCCTGTTGCCTGTCCTAATGCCATCAGCACCTTAGCACTGTAAGCCTTAGCATCTTTCTTATTCGCACTATACAATGTTTGTTGAGAAATATCACTACGTTGTGACACATCATAGCGCGTTAACTGATGACGCTGTAAGTATACATCCATTAAATTCATAGTAACACACCCTTCATTAAAATTTATTTTAGTATAACATATTTTACTAAAATTCACCACTAACAATTACATTAGCAAAAAACAAAAAAACCACCGCAATCTTGGCGGTGGAAATGAAGGTTGTTATTTACTCTAGTAGGAGTAAGTATGAAAACCAATTCGGGATAATTGGCATACAGAAAGTATACGCAATTAAGATAAAAAAGTCCTGACACTTCTATGAATTAAACCTAATAGTTCTATGAGAAAACACTCATTTTAAAAACTAGTCCATTCATCCTCTTCTGAAGATTCAACTGTATTATCAAATTCATCAGTAACAGCAAGATAACGATCTTTTGAAATATCACGGTAAAATGCTGCTTTTGTTGCATTTTTATAAGGCTCTAAGAATAAATAACCAATCCCTAAAGTAATAGCAGAAACGATTTCCCAGCCAATGAAGCTCAAATCAATGTAGAATAAACGACCTTTATGACCGTCCATTAGCAATTTACTTTCAGTAATATAACTATTAGCAGACAAGCTTTGAGTATCTGAATGCTCAGACAAATCTTTATAGATAAAGAATGCTTGAGAATAAGAATAGCCTTTAATAATTCCTGGTATAGCGAATAGTAATGACCATAAGAAAGTGAAAATCCCTCTCAATACTAAAACTAATAATAACGGGACAAAATCCTTTCCGTTAAACATTCTAAATTGATCATTCGCTGGACTTATCTTACGATTTGAGTCTCGCAAAACTTCAAGAAATGTAAAAGATATACCAATTGTTAAAAAGCTAATAACGAGAGAAAATAGTAAATCAAAAACATATCTACCCGAAGGTATGAAACTAAAGAATGATAATGGAGTAAACTCATTATTGAAAGCTTGTCGACCAGCTGAATAGCTATCTATATCACTCCACTCATCTTCCCATTCATCTAGATCACTGTCATCATAGACATCTCCACGTTGCTCAGTTGAATAACTTCCACTAGATGTTGTGAAATTAGAAAATAACGCAATGGCTCCAATCACTGAAACAACTGTTAAAATCATTACAACCCATCTTCCTAATAATCTTAGAAGTGAGGGAACAATATTTAACAGAACCGCATCTTTCCAACGGCCACTCAAGGCACGCTTGGCTTCCGCTTTTAACTCTGCACTTGTTTTATACATAATAATACCTCCTAAAGTAACTCTCCTTTTAAATCTACTATTACCAAACTCAAGAACAGGATCACCAAAAATAAAAACTCGACCTAGTAATTCTTTAGTAAGTAAATTTATAAATACACCGACTAATCAGTGCCTTTATTCATTTTAGCATAGATAGTTAAATATCCAAATAGATTTTATAAATAATATACCTTAATTCTGATTACAATTTTGTCACTTTATTTCCTTTAATTTGAGAGCTATAAATTCCTTCACTTCCCGAACACGCGTAACTAATGATACATACAGTCAATAACCACACGGCTCCAGCACTGCCAAAAAGTTCAATCCCCATAATAAAACAAGCCAAAGGGGTATTAGTGGCACCGGCAAAAACACCAACAAACCCTAACGCTGCAACAAAACCAATGGGTAAATCAGTTAATTGAGCTAAACTACTGCCCAGTGTCGCGCCAATTTCAAATAATGGGGTAACTTCTCCACCTTGGAAACCAGCTCCTAAAGAAAATACGGTAAAAATCAACTTATTAATGAAATCAAATGGCGACTGTTCGCCATTAAAAGCATCAGTTAAAAGAGGTAAACTCAAACCTAAATATCGAGTACTTTGAAATAGGAGTACCAACAATAGAACGACACTTGCCCCAATCCCAGCTCGCCAAATAGAGCTTGAAATTAGGTCGGCATAAAGTCTTTTTAGCCAAACAATAGCTCGACTAAACAACCGACTCACAAGACCAAATATAACACTAAAAATAAGTATTAAACCAATCAATTTCAAATTTGTTTCAGGTACAACTCCCATTTGATATCGTGTATGACCGACACCCAAAAAAGTTGTCACTTGATTGGCAATTAATGCTGTTAAAAAACTTGGTAATAAACCTTTTGTTGACAAACGCCCGATCCGTAAAACCTCTAAGGAAAAAATAGTTCCTGCCAATGGCGTTCCAAAAACAGAACTAAATCCTCCACTGATACCACAAATCATTAGTAAAGAACGATTTTCTAAGCTCATCCTAAAAAACTTTCCCACATATTCTGACAATGCGCCACCCATTTGAACTGCTGTACCTTCACGACCAACTGATCCGCCGAAAAGATGAGTCATAATCGTACCGAAGAGTGTCAAAGGAATCATCTGCCACGGAATTGCTTCCTCACCACCATTAGCCTGCTCAATCACTAAATTATTACCTCGCCGAGCATTCCCGCCGAATTGCTGATATAACCAAGCAAATAACAGCCCACAAATCGGCAAAAAAAGAATAAGCCAAGTATTATTTTGACGAATCTGCGTAACAAAGGTCAAACTTGTTAAAAAAAAAGCGGATAAACTGCCACTACCAATGCCGATAAGAGCCGTTACAGCTAACCACTTACTCCCCCATTTCCCTGTTTTGATTACTTGATCCATCTAATTCTCCTCCTCATAGTTCACAAATAAAAACACCTACTAAAAAAGGACAGACTGCTCCTCTTGTAGTAGGTGTCATTAATTTATTGTACATAAATAGTTAAGGGTGAACACCATCACCACGATAGCCTTGAATTGAACGGCTAAGCTATTACTCACTTCATGATTCCAATATATCATATATTCTTACTTGTGACAATTTCATTTCTAAAACTATTTATTATATTTTCTCAGCTACGGCTGCTATTGTTGTGCTTTTATCAAAATAAAGAGTCCCTCTAACATCACTGTACATAGCTGTCACCCTAAATCCAGCCTCGCCTAATTCACGAGTCACTCGCTCAATATCAAAGTACTGATGCCAAATAGTATAAACTGACTACTAGCTGTTAAAATAATGTATTCCTCTGACGTAACTAATTCTGGGTACTTTTTGACTTCCGTCAACACAATATGTTCCTCCCCTCGCCAAAAACCTGACTCATTAATTAAGGCCCAACTTTGATTCTCCTGCCTTTCAGCAAATTGAGTCGGTGAAAAAACATCTAAAAATAAGCTACCACCAACTTTCAAACTTTCCCAAATATTTCTTAGCAATCGCTGTCTGTTCTCTAGGCTTAGTGCTCCGTAATCACAATAAATCTGCAATGCCAAATCATGAGACTGATCGCCAATCCATTCAAGGTAATCCTGACAATGATAATCAATCTTAAGTTTCAAGTTATTTGCAATTTTTTTAGCATACTCTATAGCCGTTAATGAAAAATCAATTCCTGTTACTTGATGATTTTCTGCAAGTTGTTGACAATATAGCCCTGGTCCACAACCAAAATCAATAATACTCTCCCCCTCCGACACCAAATTTTTTGTAATAAAAGCAACAGACTCCGTAATGAAGACCAACTTTCGACTAGCCCCCTCTTCTTGTTGATTAAGATGAGCAGATAACAATTGACGAGAAATATAAGGGTCTCGCCAGAATTGATTGTCACTTTCATTAAATAATGGTAAAAGCGCTCGCTTCCTCAATAGCTCAAACATGGATAATTTTCCCTCCTAAATACAATTTGTCACACAAAAAAACTACAGAGACTATTATCTCTGCAGTCATGTCGACAAGTAACCGTCATATGCACACAGAGTAGAATCAAATGCACATCAAATAAGCCATTACTCAACTTATTTAACCTGCAAATTGATTATCTACTCTGCTCCAGCTGTAACAAAATTCGTGAACTTACCTGTGAATTTCTATCACACCGAATGACCTCACCTGTCCTTTTTATGTTAACCATAGTGTACCCTAATTATAACCACTCTTCAATAATTTCCATAATTCTGTTCGGATCCTCTGGAATTATTTCTTGGCTGATTTCTTGAATTAACGGACTATCACCGACACAGACACTGTGCTTGGCACCTTTTAACATCTCTAAATCATTGCGATCATTCCCAAATGCAATGTAATCTTGTTTCAATAATATTCGATCTAACGCACTAGCCTTATTAACGCCTCGTTTCGTCAAATCCAAGCAATTCTCCTTCGGATAAGGAATACAGTCCACCGCTAAATGAGTTAAATCTTGAATAACTTGGGACTCATCTTGATAATTACTAACTAAAATTTTTAACGGCTGCTTAACTTGCGCAATTGGGAGATTTTTTGCCCGCTTTAGCACATCAACCTTTCGCCGCAACTCATCTAGAGTTGTTCCTTTAAACGAATAATTCCAATCCTCATCAATCATATAATCTAATCGATGAGTCGCAATATATTCATAAATAAAAGCAACATCTGTTGACTCAAGCGGATTCAACCATTTGGGCTGCTTCTCATGATACATCATCGTTCCATTACCACCAACTAAAAAGCAATTATGCAACGATTCAGGCAATACTGGTAGGATATCCCTCACAGGTCGTGCAGAAGCAAATATTAATTGATGTTCTGGTGATTGATTTATTTTTTCGTTCATTAAAGTTGTCAAATTAGTATCTACTGTCAAACCGTCATAGCAAATCGTCCCATCTAAATCAAAAACAAAATTCATGCAATCCCTACTTTCTTGAAACAAGCTGTTCTTTGCAAGTATATCATCGATTTTCAGAAAAAGTCAAAAAAGGAACGATCCCCTCCCAACAATGAGGTAAATCGCTCTCACATTATCCCTTTAAACAAAACCAAAGACGTCTGTCTTATGTCAATTATTTTTTATAGTACGTTGTTGTCACAATTCCATTCTTGAGACGAACCTCACCAGTCTTGAGACTTACTGAATTTGGTAGTTCTTGAAATAATCGAATGCCATCACCAAGAATTATTGGCAGTATCGACAACTGATACTCATCAATCAAATTTTCTTTAACAAGTGGCATCACCACACTACTACCACCAACAATCCAAATATCGCCTCCTACTTGATGTCTTAAACGATTCACCAAAGCCACCACTGACTCATTAGTAAAATTAACTCGCTCTAAATCTTGAGTGGCCTGTGAAGTCAAGACATAAGACTCTGCATCAGCATACGGATAGTTGTCCGGCGCTAATTCTGTCACCACCTGATCATAAGTTGTTCGACCTAGTACAACAGTATCAATACCTGCATAAAACTCCTCATAACTCGTGTCTTCTTCAACCGTTTCTGTCGCTGTCTCAAGCCACGCCATCCCGCCATCTAGATCAGCAATAAACCCATCCACACTTGTTGCAATATATAAAATCACCTTGCGAGTCATTTTTTATCCTCCATTCTATTATTCCTAAACAACCGATCACTCACGGTAATCAATGTCAGAAAGATGATCTGTATAATAATTAAACAATTCATTAATGTAGTAGTGAGACAGTAATGAAGTAGCTGGTGTCGTAATCATGGAACTTTGCCCTGTTCGCACAGCTTCAACAAATGATTCGATTAATCCTTTAAAGCCACGCTTAGTTAATGTTCCTTCCCAGTCGCCAAAACTCTCACAACTAACCTTACCATGTTCATTTTTAGTTAGCTGATCTAAATTTGAGACCAGGTATGTTCCGCCTTTAGCTTGGACTTCTACCGTTTCCGTGTGAGCTCCCGCTTCCATATTGGTCGAAGCTATTGCAGTTGTTGTCGCCGTCTCAAACGTAATCATTGCTCGTTTCAACTTACCATCTTCTGCGGATAGCTGATAGCGAGCTTCAACAATCTCATCGTCTAATAAATATAGAACCGTATCAACCACATGAATCAACATATCAAAAATTTCAAATTTAACCGGTCCTTTTGGATTCATACGATTTTTTTGTACAAGAATCATATTTTTATTTGGTACCTGTTTTATTTGTTGATTAAGCGGAGCAAAGCGTCGATTAAAACCGGTCATCAGCATCAAATTACGCTCTTCGGCCAGACGATGTAAATCAGCAACCTCTTGATAATCCTCACTCACTGGCTTATCCACAAAAACATGAATTCCCAATGTCAACATTTCCTCTATCAGCTCTCCATGAGTCTCTGTTGGTGTATGAATAAAACAAGCATCCAATCCACTCGCTAGAAAAGCTTCTTTATCACTATAAACGTCCTTCCAGCCATGAGCCTTTGCTAAAGTTTGAATTTTCTCATCATCACGAGAATAAAAATGCCAATCCACGTCACTACGTAGCTCATCCATCACTGGTATATAAGCTTTCTGAGCAATATTTCCTAATCCCATAACCCCAATTTTCATTATGTCACTCTTCTTCCTATAATTTCTTTTCAAACACATAATCAACCATCTGATAGCCTTGCCCAATATCACTAACCAACTCATAGCAATTTATAAATCCACGTCGCTCATAGACCTCAATAGATGGTTGATTATCTTGATTAACATGTAGCTCTAGTAATGGTTTCCCCGCAAATTTAGCCTGCTCTTCCAACCAATTGAACACGTCCGACGCATACCCTTTTCCCCGTTGATTTGCTAACAAATATAGCTTACTAATAAACAATTTATCCTCTAATAGTTCATAAGCCAGATAACCAATAAGTTCACCCTCAACTCGAATAAAAAAATAAAAAACACTATTGTTAATTTGACGAAAAATTTCCTTACTAGATTGAAATTCGCTCAACATGAATTTCACTTGATCCGCGCCAATAATCGGCACATACCACTCCTGCCAAATTTCCCGAACAAGCGGAATCAAAACTTCTACCTGTTCTTCTGTTTTTATGGCCTCTAAACTAACTCTCATGTTATCCCTCTTTCCACCTTATTGCTCCATTAATTATATACTAGATACAATTAAAGCAACATAAAAAAGGCTAGATAATTTTTGAGCTGATCAGCATAATAAACTTGCTATGTACGTAATTGCTTAATAACAAGCCCTTCCTCTATTTCCAAAGTCTTTACAAACATCCCTTAGGACAACTAAAACTAACTAAACCGAGACTAGCATAAAAAGTATTAACCTACCTATGATTTTTCCACAAAAAAAATACCCCTTCTAAAAATCACAAAAATTCAGTGACTTTATGGAAAGTGGCTTGTATTATCTCTATGAGTGTTGCATGAGTCTAATATCAACTAGCTTTTTCTTGAGCTGCTAAAGAAATAAAGAATATTATCAGTATAAATGGAAAAACAATCCTTTCTATTTACTTACTAAAATAATTGCGTTTTATTAACACATGTTATTTAATCTAAATAAAAAAGCAAGCCCACATCTGGATTCAGTTGACATCTCTAATTAACAAATCACTAACATTCTTCCTAATATTAAAGCATTTACAAGTATCTTAAAAAGTTTCCCCACTGTCAACTGAGTCCCATTTTTATATTTATCATTAAAAAAAATCGTTATTTAATTTAAATACGGCCTTCTATAATCCCAAGTGGATCTAGTGTTAGGTGAACCTGTCAAGATGACTACTTTCACCCATTGTAAAGGTGCCTAACTCATGCCTTTTTGTCTAGACACCTCACCGCTCTTATCCTTTGTTATTAATAAAAAAGAGCCCACCTAAATATTTGAAAACGAGTCAAATTTACTCATTACTGCTGTTTCTCTACAACTACTCAACTTTTAACGGAAAGCTCACACTAACCTTGGTCCCTTCACCTAAAGAACTTTCCAGTTTAATTTGCCCCTTTAACAGTTTAGCATAATGACTAACAATCGAAAGACCTAAACCAGATCCACCAATATTCCGTTGACGTGATTTGCTAACGCGATAAAATCGCTCAAAAATTCGACTTTGATCTTCTTCAGAAATTCCAACACCTGTATCTATCACACTAAAAATTAGTTGTTGATCTTTTGCGCGTAAACTTAAATGAATTTTTCCATATTTTTCAGTATAATCAACTGCATTTTCCAAAAGATTTTTAACTACTGGTTGAAAATAATCGGAAGGAACTTCCTTATCACTGACTTCATCCAGCCCCACCGTCACCTTTAATTCTTTGCCATCTATTTTTCCTTGATAGCGACTTAGCTCCTCTTCAATAATACTGACAGGAGAAACAAAAGCAATGTCCTTTTCTGCAAGGCTCGTCTCTGTCCGCAGTAATAGCAAAATGTTTTGAATTAAGCCATATAAGCGATTAGCCTCAGCTTGAATAATTTCTAAAAAATCCTTAGCAACCTCTTTTTCATCTATCGCTCCCTCCAACAACGTTTCTGTAAAACCTATAATCGAAGTTGTCGGTGTCTTTAACTCATGTGAAATATTGCTAATAAAATCTTGATGAATAAGCTCCATTTGGCGAATTTCAGTAATATCATACACAATTCCAACATATTCTTTTTGTTTTTGATTATCAGGCTGTAGAATTCGTAATACCACATTCAAATCTTTTTCCAATGGCATTTGTAAATGAATTTCAGCTTGAAGCTCTTGCCCTTCAGCCTTCACCCGCTCAACTAACTGTTGCATCTCAACAACCTTAAACCACTCTCTATAAGAAGCCCCATTTTCAAGTGAGCCATTTGGCGTAAATAGTTGATACATGGTCGGATTTGCTGAAACTATCTCTAACTCACTAGTCATTGTAAACACCCCAATATTCAAACTTTCTAAAAGGAATTGTAGTTTTTCTTCATTAAAAAGCTGCTGATAATAAAGTTGATTAGTTTCACGCATCAACCGATTGACCGACTGATATAACTGATTCCATTCAGCCGAGCTTGTATCCAGCTCCTGTTTTTTTTCTGGATGATCAATTGCCTCTTGCAAGGCTGGCAAAATGAACCTTAAGGGCTCATTATTTTGGCGAATAAAATAGAAAAGCAGCACCATAATCGCTCCGACTAAAACAACCAAAGCCACTAAAATCGCTCGTTGAAATTGACGTATACTAGCAGAAAAACCTGCATACTTCTCAGATAATCGTAAAACACCTCTTAACTCTCCTTGAAAGTAGATCGGCTTGGCCACATAAAGTAGTGTCTCTCCAATTGTTTTACTATCGCGTAAAGCCCAGCCTTCCTCATCTTCACCTGATAAAACGGCCTCTACTTCTGGGCGTTTACTGCGAGTTCCAACCGCTTCTTTGTCATGAGACGAATCATAAATAATCAAGCCGCCCTTACTTAGTAAAGTCAAGCGCTCATTCTCCCCAACCAAATAAGCTAATTTGTCGCCTTTAGAAAACACTTGAAGATCATTCTCTTCGCTGAGAATCATAGCACTTATCAGATCAATTTCATTTGCAAGCTTTGATCGTTGTTGATTAATAATTTCACGTGTAAAAAAACGATTAGTAAAGATTGCCCCCGTTAAACAGAGGGCAATAAAACTAACCACGATGATTATTTTTTTTAAGTGTTGAGGTTTAGTCATTGGCAGTCGGCTCCTGAAATTTATACCCAAACCCTCGAATGGTAATTAAATAATTAGGGTTTTTAGGATCATCTTCAATCTTTTCTCGCAAATGACTGACATGAATGTCAACTGTTCTAGAATTATTATAGAGGTCATCTTGCCAAACACGTTGAATAAGCGTATCTCTGTCAATTACACGATTCTTTCGTTCCATGAAATAGACCAGCAACTCAAATTCTTTTTTAGTTAAAGTCAGTTCCTGACCGGCTTTACTCACCAAATATTGTTGGGGATAAGCTAATAACAAGCCCACCTCAACTTTCTCATTAACCTGCTCTCTCTCTTCGGGGGGCGATGAGAGAGTTGGTGTCATCCGGCGGTAAACAGCACGCATTCGCGCCAATAGTTCACGAGGACTAAAGGGTTTGGTTAAATAATCATCTGCACCAATTTCCAATCCAATAATTTTATCTACAACTTCATCTTTTGCCGTCAGCATCAAGATGGGGGTCTCTATATGCTGTTGGCGTAATTTTTTTGTAACCTCAAAGCCATCTAACTTAGGTAACATTAAATCTAATACGATAAAATCAAAGGGTCGACTAGTAGCCATTTCGACTGCTTGCTGCCCATCAAAAGCTACCTCAACCTCTAACCCTTCTTTCTCTAAATTATATTTTAAAAGAGTTGTAATCGAAGGTTCATCATCTACTACCAAAATTTTCTTCATTAAAGGCTATCCTTTCATCAATAATCACTCATTGACATAGTTATTGGCCAAACATCTCTAGCAAGAAAGCTCCGACCTCTTTTAGCATCCTTTAAGAGACAAAAATAACAGAGGTCACACCAAGTTTTCTTCGAGTTTATTATAACACAGGGCCTCTAATTAACTAACAAATATAAGCTATTTCACCACCCCATCTAGCCCACGTTCAACTTTCATTGAGGTAATCGGAATGTAATTCAATTGTTCAACTACATTTTTTTGGACATCGTCTGTCAAAATATACTCAATAAACGCGGTGATTTCTTTTGGTGCATCCTTAGCTGTGTACATGTGCTCATAAGACCAGATTTTCCAAGAATTATCTGCTACATTTTCAGGAGTTGGTTTTACGTCATCTACTGACAAACCAAGTAATCCGTCATCAATATATGAGAACGCTAAATAGCTAATAGCACCAGGAGTTTCAGCAACAATCTTACGAACAGTTCCGGATGAATCTTGCTCTTGTGAGCTGACAGGTTGTTGACCAGCCAATGCCCATTTTTCAAACGTCGCTCTTGTCCCACTTCCCGCAGCACGGTTGACTACTAATATTTCTTGATCCTTACCGCCTACTTCTTTCCAATTCTTGATTTTTCCAGTGAAGATATCAACTAGCTGATCTGATGTGACATTAGTTACGCCTACCTCTTTATTAACAACAGGCGCAATCCCGACAACAGCAATTTGGTGATCTTCCAAAGTTGTTGCATCAATGCCTTCTTTTTCTTCCGCATAAATATCAGAGTTGCCAATTTCCACTGCACCAGTTGACACTTGACTCAATCCCGTTCCACTGCCGCCACCTTGAACCTCAATAGAATAATTAGGATTGTCAGTTTGATAAATCTCAGCAATATTTTCAACAAGGGGTTGCAAAGCCGTCGAACCAACAGCAGTTATCTCAACTTTTTTAGAGCTACCGCTTTCTGATGAACCACTTGATTCCACGCTTGGCGATCCACACCCCGCTGCTACTAAAAGTATTCCACCAAATAGAAAAGTCAAAGCCATTTTTTTCATATAAAAGTCTCCTCATTATGACATTTTTATCGTTACATCTGGTAACACACTTAGAATAACAAGTCATTGTAAAGGAACATCACGATTAATTGTAAAATTTAAGTAAAGTTAATTGGATTTACCTAATATTTACAAAAAAACATGTGATAATCTTTACAAAATTGGTACCATTAGAAATAAGACTATGACAAGTGAGGAATAAAAATGAAAAAAATCGCCGTATTATCTGATGTGCATGGCAATCTCACTGCTTTAGAAGCAGTGATTGATGACGCTTTAGCTGAAAAAGCAACAGAATTTTGGTTTCTTGGTGACTTGATTATGCCAGGCCCAGGTGCTAGTGAACTATTCAGTTTACTTGAACGAATTAACTTAACCGTCTTTGTCCGAGGTAATTGGGAGGATTGCTTCTTAGAAGGTCTAACTACTGAAATTGACTTAAATCGACCGACAGATGTCTATATTGCGCGTCTCGCCCTATATCAACAAGAACAGTTAACTCAAAAGGAGATCAACCAGATAAGCCAACTTCCCTTACAAGAATTTCGACAAATTAATGGACTAAGATTTGGCATCTCACACAATCTTCCTGATAAAAATTACGGGGCTGCCCTTTCTTCATCTGGATATCAAGAAAATTTTGATTTGCTTTTCAACTCAAAGATTGATGTAGCCGTCTTTGGTCATGTTCATCATCCAATGATGCGCTACAGTTCTCAAGATCAATTAATTATTAACCCTGGTTCTATCGGCCAACCTTTTTCAAATTGGCCTAAACTAGGATCAGATTTACGCGCTCAGTATGCTTTAATAGACATAGATGAACATGGAATTATAAACAATCATTTCAAAAAAGTTAGCTACGATATCAAAAAAGAACTCCAATATGCTCAAAAACAGCATATTCCCTACTTTGACTTATATAAAGAACTTTTAGAGACGGGGAAAAATAATACTCATAATGCCAAACGTTTGGCTGAACTCAATCAAACGTACGGGTATGTCGAAGAAGTTAAACAATTTCTTGCTAGAAAAAATTAAAACCGAACAAAAAAAGAGAGAGAACAAGCGTCCTCCTCTCTACTAATTCCTACTATTTAATATATAGCCCACTAATCTCATCTTCCTGGTTGAAACTAATGGTAAACACTCGTTTACCATTTTCATAATTAGTAATTATAACGGTTGTATAGTTACCAGATTTCTCTTCTACAGATGACTTTTCAATGTTTTTAAAACTACCAGAATCTTTAATAATTTTTTTGACCCCTTTAATCACATCCGAAGTCAATCCCTCTTTCATTTTTTCTGTTGACTGAGCAATTACTTCTTCGTAATTTTCCTCATTTATTAAGGCAATAACTGCCTCAGCTTTCTTAGTTAAGCGATCTGATGTATCTGAATCAACTTTCTTACCACAGCCCGTTAAAATGACTATACTTAAAATAATACTGACTGTTACTCCTACTATTTTTCTCATCCGTCAACCCAATCCCTTCTAATTTTTAAACAATACCCAAACAACGTAACACTTATCATTACTAGTAAACCTTCAATCACTATTACACTATTAGAAAAATACACAGGTATTATGCCAATACTTGCATCAACGCCACCATGTATCAAAATAGCAAAAAATAGGTATTTCCACTGTTTCAACGTCACACCACGCATAACCAACAACGATAAACCGATATGAAGCAAAATAGCGAATACTCTTTCAAACCCAGCTAAAGCGAAATTACCTGAGCTTAGAGACAGCAACTCTCCGGTAAAAATACCACTAATAACAGGTAAACCAACAATAATTAGAGCCTCTATTCCGCCATGGCCCAACCCAAAAAGAAAGCCATCTTGCCATCTCCGATTTTTTTTTAGCATGATTGTCATAAATAAGTGACGAAAAACTTCCTCAAATAAGCCAGCTGAGAGACCGACTAAGCTAGCAAATAAGACAGGCTGGCTAGCCTGTAACTGATGATATTCCAACAAATTAGCTGATAAAAATGCCATCATAGGTAACCGTAATAACAGTTGAGAGATAATAAATGCCAATGCTCCAACTAAATACACGTTTGATTGATGAGTTTTCATACTATAAAACAGACCTACAAACGGTAAAAATACCGCTATACTCAAAACTAAACCAATCGCAACCATCTCACCCCTCCCTCTTTCTCAAGTATATTGAGAAATAACTGTGTTTTAAAGGGATTATTCTTACTCGGTCATCTTTTAGGCATAAGTGGTCAATTATCACTCTCTCCAATTTTCATTGAAATAATTTGGCTGAAATAAGGGGCTTGAAATACTGTTTCTAGACTAGCATAATCGTATCCATCAATTAGTTTTCGCAAATTATATAAGCCATAACCTCTCGTGCCTTGTTTAGCCTTGTTGGAATAATTTTTTTGATAGATTTTCTGCAAATCAATCTCTGATTGACGGCAGCTATTCTTAACGACTAATTTTTGTTCATCCCCTACTTGAAAAAAAGCAATAACCACTTCTTTTTTTAGCGATTCTGCCGCCTCAAAAATAGCATTATCCAAAATAATCGCTAGACAACGTGTAAAATCTGCCAATCTCAAGCCTACCCTATCAATCGAAGCTGGGATGTCCAAAAAAACCGTTACTTTCTTCTGTTGGGCCTCCGTAATTTTTACACTTAATAAACTTTTAATCGATGGAATAGTGATGTAAGATAGCTTAACCAAATTAAGCGCCTGATCAGTCATTAATTCAGATGTTGGTTCAATAGTTTCGTAGTAAACTTGTTCAAGAAGAGCAAGATTCTTCTGACGAATTCCCTCATCTAAAGTCAGCAGGATATTTAGATAATCATGTCTAAAACTAGCCAACACTTCCTGATTTTTCTCCAATTCGGCTGTATAATGAAATAATTCTTGATCATTCATCTCTTGCACAATCTGTTTCATTTTTTCTTGACCAATGTGATTATAAAAGATAAACAAGCAAACGAGTAAAATAAACAAAATAACGACTAAATTTGTCGTGATTCCAATCGTTTGTCTGTTAAGAGAATCTAAAAATGCTAATTTTGGTGTTGTCATAACCATTAACAAAAAATTGCCAATAATGACGATTAAATAGCTTACTACATAAAAAGAGCTATCCGTTAAATACGTCATCGTCACACTAACTTTTTTTCGACTCACTATTATTATACCGCCAATTATCAAAGCCGTAACTAATTCTATTAAGCTGAACGTTGAAAAATAAAACGGAACTGGCAACACAATAAACAACCCATAAATGATTTGAGACACAATCAGCTTAGCCAAACTTAAAACAAACGTCGTAACACTAGCAAAATATATCAGATGAGCCAACGGTAGTTTAGGATCGCTCTTCAACGACCCAATACTTAATAAAAATAACAGAACTGTTATAAAATTAAACTCTGAATAACCTGTACTAGCCACCAATAAAATGGTTAAAAACATCATCAAGCAACTTAAAGTAGCCAATTTCCTCCAGCCTAAACAGTGATAATCAATTATTTCAACAAAAAACTGCAAATAGCAACAACTTATAATAAATAAGGCGAGCCCATCCATCACCTCTCATCTCCTTTTGATACAACTATTTTTTTCCAAACTTCTTTTAATGGTTTCGCTAAACGACGAGAAATAGGAAGTTTATCGCCATTTTCAAGACTAAGTGACCGCTCTTTAAAACTTATCTCTCTTATTTTTTGCACATTAACAACGTAAGACTGATGACATCGAACTAATCGACGATCACGTAACTCAATTTCTTTTAACTCACCATAAAAACGAATCACACTTTTCTCAGTCACCAGCTCTAATCGATGAGGTTCAGCCGTCATGATATACTCAATTTCAGAAAAATCTAGCTTTATAGATGTCTTAGGCGTCTCATAAATGAACGTATCTTGACAAATTGGCTGGATCATTGCTTGTTTGTATAGCTGCAAACACGCTTTGACAGACTTGTAAAAGTCTTCGCGCTCCAAACTCTTCTCAATAAAAGTCAAAGCAGATACCATATATTGATAAGAAATTGATGCAAATTCTGAGTGGGTCGTAACAAATACAATCATCCCTTGGGAATCCAGTTGACGTATTTGCTGAGCAACTTCTAACCCCTTCATTTGCTGATTTTTAAGTTCAATATCTAAAAAGTACAAATTAATTTGACTTGAATGAACAAGTTGTTCAAGTAAACGTTCTGGTTTTGTAGTAAAACTAACAGACAGCGACTCCAGACCTATTTCTGTACCCACCTCATGAATTAGCGCCTTTAATTTTTCTCCTTGAACAATATCATCTTCTAAAATAAATACACTCATTCTCTTTAGCCTCCGTCACAATTCATTCTTTCTCATTATTGTATCACTTTGCTTGTTACTAAAAAACACTATTAACGCAAAAAAAGAACCCTTAACGGATTCTTTTATCGATCAATTTATAGTAATTCAGCCCTTAAATCTGCTGCTGATTTAGGTGATAAGTAGCTTGGAGCAATGTCTAAAACTGTATGAGCTCCATAGTTACCTTCTGCTGCTAATTTTGCACATGCCCTCGCATAAGCAACTAATACACTCGCAGTAAATTCAGGATTGCTATCAAGTTTTAATGAATACTCAATCACTTGGTGAGAGCTCTCATGAGTCGTACCTGTATGTAGAACAGTGCCACCATGAGGCATCGCTTTATGATTAGCTGTTAACTCCTCTTGCGAAACAAAATTAACTTCTGTTTCATACTCATCAAAATAATTAGGCATTGTTGTAATCGTCGTCTCAATTTTAGCCTTGTCAACGCCCTCA
The DNA here is from genome assembly GCF_059621045.1 of Vagococcus sp. WN80Y. NCBI lineage: Bacteria > Bacillati > Bacillota > Bacilli > Lactobacillales > Enterococcaceae > Vagococcus > Vagococcus sp. WN80Y. The sequence continues at coordinate 52,311 of NZ_JCAQHY010000174.1, read as the reverse complement.
TCAACTACCACAAAACATTGACGAAAATGCTTATCACGAGTTGTTAATGATAACGTTTCACCCGCTTTTAAACGCGCAATAATCTCTTCATTAGGAATTGTATATTGTGTGGCATCTAAAACTCCAGGGATACGACGCAGAGCATCCGAATGACCTTGACTAACTCCCTTACCCCAAAAAGTAGTTGTTTCTCCTTCGGGTAAAATACTTTGAGCATACAGACGATTAAGACTGAACAAACCTGGGTCCCAGCCAGTTGAAATAACAGATACTGTTTTATTTTCTTTAGCTACCGCATCAACCTTAGCAAAGTGTTCGGGAATTAACGCATGTGTATCAAAACTGTCAACCGTATTGAGACTAGCTGTTAACGCTGGTGTTTGTTCAGGTAAATCTGTGGCAGAACCACCACACAAGACACAAACATCAATTTGATTTTGCATTTTGAAGACATCATCCATTACATAAACTGGTGCGCCATCAGTTTGTACGTCAGTTGGCTGTCTACGAGAGAATACCCCTACCAAATTCATATCTTGATTTTGTTTAATCGACCGCTCAACACCACGACCTAAATTACCATATCCAATAATTGCTACATTAATCATCTTAACACACCCTTCATTTTGGCTACTCAAATTATAACAAAAAAAGTAAGTCGTGACAAAATAATCTCAGGGATGTGAACTAATCCCCTTTCTGTTTCAATTAGTTTCCTCAGGTTGAACATGATAATCTTCCGTTAGTGCCAAATTAACATACTTATACGCCGTCGCCAAACCAACTTGACACTCGGCCGATATCTCTTTTAGCGAATAATGTTCGGAATAATAAAGATATTGAATTCGCTCAATTGTCTCATCACTTATTTTAGGTCGGCCACCTTGGCGTCCTTCCTTCTTAGCCTTTTCTTGTCCTAAAATAGTTCGCTTAATAATCGCAGCTTTATTTGACTTAGCGATCGCAATCACGCAAGATAAAAATTGTTGATCAGTCAAAGGTTCCGTCATATCCTGATCGATAATATGTAGAGTTTTATTTTCCTGTTGGATGCTAATTAATGAATCTAACAGCTGAACAATCGTAATCGCTTCGCCAATACTGGATAATTTGACTAAAACAATTGTTTCAGCTTGATTAGCCTCCACAAATAATTTAAAAGCTTCCAACTCTGATTTGTCTAAGTCGCGGTAAACAATCTTATCAACACCATAAGCCATTAATTGTTGCTCTTCTTCTGATGTCATTCGGGATGTATAACCTATTTTCATCCTTTCAGCACCTCCACTTACTCCAGTTTATTTTTATTATAAAGTTCTACAGGACATGACAATTTTACAATCTTTCTACCGACAACAGCCACTATTTTATCTCTTATTATGTTTACCATTATATCAAAAAAAAGACTAGCTAGCTTACCAAATTTATTTTTCAATTAAAATCAAATAAAGAAGGCTGGACAAAAGTCCCTCCCTCTCAAGATGTCGCGAATACTCTGAAGCAAGCCCACTTTATACATCAATTCTTTCTAAAAAGGACTATCTACTAATTAATTTTTAAGACCATTCAGCTGGATTTCTCTTCCAGTTTTGCAACAATTCAACATCATCGTGACTAATGTAGTCAATGGATAATGCTACATCGATCAATATGCTATAGTTCGTTAATGTTACTAGCTCAACCTGATGCTTTTCAAAGTTTTCTAGCCCCTTTGGCAACTCATAAGTAAAGATAGCTGCGACCCCTAAAACTGTCGCGCCTTCTCGCTCAGCAGCTTCTGCCGCCTCTAAGACACTACCACCAGTTGAAATTAAATCTTCAATAATCACCATTTTTTGACCTTCAGTCATACGGCCTTCAATTTGATTGCCTTTTCCGTGATCTTTCGCTTTGCCACGAATATAAACCATTGGCAAATTTAAAATTTGTGCCACCCATGCCGCATGAGGAATTCCTGCTGTGGCAGTTCCAGCAATCACTTCTACATCAGGATAACTAGCTTTAATCATTTGGGCCAATCCTTCAGCAATCGCATGGCGAACTTTAGGATAACTCATAGTAATTCTGTTGTCGCAATAAATGGGACTCTTTAAACCACTGGCCCAAGTAAAAGGATCATTAGGGCTCAAGCTTACTGCCTTTATTTCTAGTAACTCTTGAGCAATTTGTTTTGCTAATTCCGTCATTTTAGTTATCTCCATTCCATTCAGTTAATAATGCCTCATAAGCCACCACAGGATTCTTTGCCTGCGTAACTGGTCGACCGACTACAATATAATCAGATCCAATCTCGCGAGCGCCTCTTGGTGTCACGACACGCTTTTGATCACCGATCTGACTACCACTTGGACGAATCCCCGGAGTCAAACAAATAACCCCCTGACTAGTACTTGCTTTAATATCGGCTACTTCCAAAGCCGAACAAACCACACCATCTAACCCACTTTCTTGGGTCAGCCTAGCATAGTGACGCACACTCTCAGCTAAACTAACCTGAATTAACTGATCGTGTTGCATCGCTTTCTCGCTTGTAGAGGTCAATTGAGTTACTGCAATTAACAATGGCCGTTCTTGATCAGCTGCTGTCCCTTCACTCAGTCCACGTAAAGCAGCCACCATCATTGCCTGACCGCCAGCTGCATGAACATTAGTCATAGCAACTCCTAACTTAGCGATACCGCGCATTGCACTTTCAACCGTATTAGGAATGTCATGTAATTTTAAATCTAAAAAAATATCATGCCCTAATTCTTTTAGCCAAGTAACAATTGCTGGCCCTTCTTGATAAAATAATTCCATGCCAACTTTAACAAATAACTTTTCCTCTGGAAACTGTGACAAAAAAGTCGCAACCTCTTGACGATTAGGAAAATCTAAAGCAATAATTGGTCGCTCCATTTTATCTACCTTCCTTTACTTCTTTAATCAAACTAGCTAAACTAGCAATTCCCAACTCATCCATCCGTTGAGGTAACTCATTAATTAATGTCCGACACACATATGGATCGGTAAAATTAGCTGTTCCAACCGCTACAGCACTCGCTCCCGCCATATACATTTCTAAAACATCATCAACTGTGTATACACCGCCCATACCAATAATTGGAATATCAACCGCGTGAGATACTTGATGAATAAGTCGAATGGCAACTGGTTTGATCGCTGGCCCGGATAGCCCACCTGTTTGATTCGCCAAAATCGGCTGACGTGTTTTTAAATCAAGACGCATTCCCAAAAGAGTGTTAATCATTGTTAGACCGTCTGCTCCGCCCTCTTCAATGGCTTTAGCAATCGGCACAATATCTGTCACATTAGGAGACAACTTAACATAAATCGGCACACTACTCACGGCTTTAACTGCTTTGGTCAACCGGTAGGCAACCTCCGGGTCAGTACCAAAAGCAATCCCACCATGTTTTACATTAGGACATGAAATATTTAATTCAATTGCCTTTACATTTGGCACATCGCCAATTTTACCACAAACAGACACGTAATCTTCCTCAGTCGAGCCTGCTACATTTGCAATAATTGGCACATCGTAAGCTTCAAGATAAGGTAATTTTTTACTCATAACTACCTCTAAACCTGGATTCTGTAAACCAATCGCATTTAACATACCACTTGGTGTCTCAGCTACACGAGGCGTAGGATTACCAAAACGCTGTTCAACGGTTGTCGCCTTAATCATGATAGCTCCTAAAAGACTCAAATCATAATATTTGGCATATTCTTCGCCAAAACCAAAACAACCACTCGCTGGCATAATCGGATTTTTTAACTCTAGGCCTGGTAAACTAACTGCTAAACGACTCATAATCGTACCTCCCCTGTAGCGAAAATTGGTCCTTCATCACAGACTTTTTTACTCTCCCTACCACTTTCATCCTTTTGCAAATGACACACACAAGCATAACAAGCTCCCATACCACACGCCATTCTAGCCTCCAAAGATAAATAAGCGCGAGGATGATCATGAAAATTCGCTTCAACTGATTTAAGCAGTCCATTCGATCCACAGCTATAAACTGCTGTCGGCTGATACTTCTTCAAAAGCTCATCTAACAAATTCCCGACATGACCATGAATGCCGTAAGACCCATCATCTGTAGAAATATGAACCTCATCCAACGCTTTAAATTCTGTTTCGTAAAAGATGACATCCTTTTTAGCAAACCCTAGAATATGAAGCACTTTTGCCCCCTTAGCTTTAAGTTGACGTGATAATTCATAAAGTGGCGGAACGCCAATCCCACCTCCTACAATAAAGACAACATCTTCTGATGTAACATCAGAAACTGGGAACCCATTTCCCAATGGCCCCATAACATCAAGCACATCACCTGATATAAGATGACTAATATCTGCAGTTCCGTCGCCTTCCACTCGGTAAATAATGGTACATTCCGCTTTAGCCTGATCAATCTTAGCCAAACTAATTGGTCGACGTAACAACAAATCTGCCCGAGGTACTTTAATGTGAATAAATTGGCCTGGAACCTTCATTTCCTTTACCAAATCACCTGTTAAAACCAATTCGTAAATACTTGGCGCCAGCATAACTTGACTGACCACCTTCATCATTTCCTGTTTCATGATCACCCTCCTATTTGCAACAGCTTTTGAGGCCTTTTACTTTTCATCTTCTATAAGTAAGAACAGAGTAAGCTAAGCCATTTTAATCTGTTCTTACCTCTAATTTCTACAAAAATGATTAACCAAATCAACCAATTTATTATTGACTATCTAACTAAAACTATCCCATCAAAGTGCCTCAATCTGAAAGGCCCGTGATTCTAAAACCTTAAGAATCGCACTGACAGTATCCAATGACGTAAACAAAGGAACACCATGTTCTACTGCTTCTCGGCGAATCAAGAAACCATCAGAAGCTACTGAGCGTTTCTTATCCATTGTGTTGACAACAACCTGTGCGTCTCCTTTACGAATAACATCAAGAACTGTTTGGCTTCCTTCATGAGAAATCTTCGAGACTGATTTAGCCAATAGTCCGTGTTGATTAAAGTAAGCCGCAGTTCCCTCAGTTGCTACCAAGCTATAACCAATTTGTGTAAAGCGCTTGGCCAGTTCAAGACTCTCCGCTTTTGCCTCATCCGCTATGGTAAATAGCACTGAACCAAAAGCCGGCAAGTGCATTCCGCTTGCTTCAAACGCTTTGTAGAGTGCCTTATCTAGATTACTATCCGAGCCCATAACCTCGCCTGTTGATTTCATCTCAGGCCCTAAGTAGGTATCCACTAGCTGTAATTTAGCAAATGAAAAGACAGGTGCCTTCACATGAACCCCACTACTTTCTTGATAAAGTCCATCCTCATAGCCCAACTCTTTTAGGCTCTTACCTAAAATCAGCTTAGTAGCGACTTGCGACATTGGTATTCCCGTTACTTTGCTTAAAAAAGGCACCGTACGACTAGCACGAGGATTGACCTCGATCACATAAACAGTTTCTTGATGAATAACAAACTGAACATTCATCATCCCCTTACAATTTAACCCCAGTGCCAATCGCTTAGTATAATCAGCTATCGTCGCTTGTATCTCTTTAGAGAGGTTCTGAGGTGGATAAACTGCCATCGAATCACCTGAGTGAACGCCCGCTCGCTCAATGTGCTCCATGACACCCGGAATTAAAACATCCGTTCCATCACAAATGGCATCAACTTCGCACTCACGCCCAACTAAATAGCTATCTACTAAGACCGGATGCTCTGGTGAAGCTTTAACGGCTTCCAACATATAGCTTTCCAAGTCTTCCTTATTTTCAACTATCTCCATCGCTCTTCCACCTAAGACATAACTAGGACGAACTAAAACAGGGTAACCGATTCGCTCTGCAATTGCGACTGCTTCTTCTTTACTCGTCGCTGTGTCACCTGGGGGTTGGGGGATCTTAAGCTCCTTCAAAGCCTGCTCAAATAAATCACGATTTTCCGCACGATCTAAGTCCTCAATAGTTGTTCCAATAATATTAACCCCACGTTTAGTCAAAGGCTCAGCCAAATTAATAGCAGTTTGACCCCCAAATTGGACAATCACACCCATTGGTTTTTCTAACTCAATGACATTCATGACATCTTCAAGAGTCAACGGTTCAAAATACAATTTATCTGAAATAGAGAAGTCCGTTGAAACAGTTTCTGGATTACTATTCATGATAATCGCTTCGTAACCAGCTTCCTGAATAGCCTTAACTGAATGGACCGTTGCGTAATCAAATTCAACTCCTTGACCAATACGAATCGGACCTGAACCAAGAACCAGAACTGACTCCTTAGTTGATCTAATACTCTCATTTTCTTGTTCATACGTACTATAATAATAAGGGGTGACTGATTCAAATTCTGCCGCACAGGTATCAACCATCTTGTAGACAGGACGCAACTGATTATCATGTCTGAATTGACTGACACTCAACTCATCGCTTTGCCATAGTTCGGCAACCTTTTTATCGGTAAAGCCATTTTGCTTAGCTTCTGTCAAGATGTCAATATTACCAATATGTGCCGCCAATTCTTTTTCAATCTCAATAATACGTAATAACTTATCTAAAAACAATAAATCTATCTTGGTTAATTCTGCCAGTTCTTCTATTGAATAATCCCGACGCAAGGCTTCAGCCAAATAAAACAATCGGTCATCTTGAGCCTTGATAATTTTTTTCATCAACTCGTCTTCTGATACATCAGACAATTCCTTTAGTTCAATGTGATGTGTCCCAATCTCTAATGAGCGAACGGCTTTTAACAAGGATTCCTCTATATTTCGACCAATCGCCATGACTTCCCCAGTTGCTTTCATTTGAGTCCCTAGCTTCCGTTCCCCTTTTTCGAATTTATCAAAAGGCCAACGTGGAATTTTTGACACAACATAATCCAATGTCGGCTCAAATTCGGCATACGTTGTTTCAGTCACTGGATTTTTCATCTCATCAAGAGTCAAGCCAATCGCAATTTTTGCTGCTAACTTAGCGATCGGGTAACCTGTTGCTTTACTCGCTAGGGCAGATGAACGACTCACTCGAGGATTGACTTCAATCACATAATAATTGAAGCTATGCGGATCTAATGCCAGCTGAACGTTACATCCACCTTCTATCTTAAGTGCCCGAATAATTTTGAGAGAAGCATCTCTAAGCAGTTGATGCTCAATATCTGACAGTGTTTGACTAGGCGCAAAGACAATCGAATCACCTGTATGAATCCCGACAGGATCAAAGTTTTCCATGTTACACACAACAATCGCATTATCTGCCGAATCACGCATTACTTCATACTCAATTTCCTTATACCCAGCAATACTCTTTTCAATTAAACATTGAGTAGCAGGCGATAATTTCAAACCATTACTCGCAATTTCAATTAACTCCTCAACAGTATCACACATTCCGCCACCGGTTCCACCTAAAGTGAAAGCAGGTCGAACAATAATTGGAAAACCAATCTTTTCAGAAAAAGCAACTGCTTCTTCCACAGTATTAACTATTATACTTTCAGGAATCGGCTGCTCCAGTTCTTCCATTAATTGCTTAAATAAATCACGATCCTCCGCTTGGTCAATCGCTGACAATTTAGTTCCCAACAGCTCAATATCAAGCTCAGTCAAAATGCCAGATTGAGATAATTCCATCGCCATATTTAGCCCTGTTTGTCCTCCTAGTGTCGGCAAAATGGCGTCAGGACACTCTTTACGTAAAATACGTGAAACAAATTCAAGCGTAATGGGCTCAATATAGACTTTATCCGCAACTTCTTTGTCCGTCATGATTGTTGCTGGGTTAGAGTTGACCAAAATTACCTCGTAGCCTTCTTCTCTTAAAGCAAGACAAGCCTGAGTTCCTGCATAATCAAATTCCGCAGCTTGACCAATTACGATTGGACCTGAACCAATCACCATTATTCGTTTAATATCTGTTCTTTTTGGCATTAGTCAATCTCCTTCCAAGCATCCATTAATTCCATAAACTCATCAAATAAGTGAACCCCATCATGTGGACCTGGTGCAGCATCAGGGTGAAATTGAACCGTAAAAGCTGGATGTGCTTTATGGCGAACCCCTTCAACTGTGCCGTCATTAATTTCAATATGTGTGATCATTAATTTTTCATGATCGATCGATTCTTCTGCCACTGCAAAACCATGATTTTGCGAGGTAAAATCAATTCTCCCAGTAGCAATTTCTCTAACTGGATGATTGACTCCTCGATGACCAAAACGCATTTTATACGTATCCGCACCGTTAGCTAAGGCAAACAACTGATGACCTAAACAAATTCCAAACAGAGGAATTTTACCTTGAATCCCGCGAATCATCTCCAAAGCTTCCGGCAAACTTTTAGGATCTCCTGGTCCGTTGCTCAACATAACTCCATCAGGATGTAGATTTAAAATAGTTTCAGCATCTGTATTGTAAGGTAAAACTGTTAAGTTACAATGACGCTTGCTCAACTCGCGTAAAATACTGTGTTTCAATCCAAAATCAACCACCACGACATTACGACCAATTCCAGGACTAGGATATGCTTTCGTTGTCGACACCTGCTCCACTTGATTCGTTGGTAAGACTGTCGCCTTTAATTGATCAAACGCATGCTCAACATCAGCTGTTTCATCAATAAAGCTTCCCTTCATCGTACCAACAGACCGTAATTTTCGCGCAAGCATTCGTGTATCAATCCCAGCAATTCCGGGAATATTTTTACTTTTAAGAAACTCATCTAAAGTCATCTGATTGCGCCAATTTGAAGCTAACCGCGCATGCTCCTTAACAATTACCCCTTTACACGTCGGCTCAATGGATTCAAAATCATCACGATTAATTCCATAGTTCCCTACCATTGGATAAGTAAACGTAATAATCTGTCCATTAAAACTCTGATCCGTAATAGTCTCTTGATAGCCAGTCATACTCGTCGTAAAAACGACTTCCCCAGTAACCGCTCGCTCAGCACCAAAGGCTTTTCCTTCAAAAATCGATCCATCTTCTAAAATTAATAATCGTTTCACCCGCTATTCCCCCTGTTTCCAAGCCACTTTACCATCAACTAACGTCAACAATGTCCGACCTTTGACCTGCTTGCCAACGAATGGTGTATTAGTGGATTTAGATTCAAATTCTGTCTCATCAATCGCATAGTTAGTCGCAAGTTCGAAGACAGCTAAATCGGCAGGGCCACCAATCGTTAATTGTCCAGCCTCTAAGTTAAATAGCTCGGCTGGTTTAATAGTCATCCAATCAACGACTTGTGCTAGAGTGAAGATTCCTTTTTCAACAAATTCCGTATACATCAAAGCGAAAGCAGTCTCACTGCCAACAATTCCAAAAGGCGCTTTTGTCATGGTCTGATTTTTTTCCTCATGACCATGTGGCGCATGGTCCGTCGCTATACAATCAATGGTCCCATCTAACAGGCCATCGATTAAGGCTTGACGATCATCTGTTCCTCGTAGCGGTGGGTTCATCTTAAAATTACCATGATCCTGCGTGATATCTTCTTCCGACATAATCAGATGATGCGGACATACCTCACACGTAACATGAACACCTGCCCGTTTAGCATCGCGAATGATTCTTACACTTTCCTTTGTTGAGACATGACAGACATGGTAATGAACACCCGTCTCCTCTGCTAGTAAAATATCACGAGCAATTTGTGAGGATTCTGTTGCACTCATAATCCCAGGTAGCCCCAGTTTCTCAGAAACTTTCCCTTTGTGCATACACCCACCAAAGAGTAACGACTCATCCTCAGTATGAGCAACAATCGCACGGTTGTATTTTGCCGCTTCCTTCATCGCAAGATACATCGTACCAGCAGTTTGAATACCAACGCCGTCATTCGTAAAAGCAAATGCTCCCTCTTTCGTTAGTCCAGCCATATCCACCAAAACCTCAGTCCGTAACTCTTCAGTGATTGGCGCATATTGCAAAACTTTAACCACTGCATCGCGATCAATAATAGCTTGAACCTCTGCAAAGCGCGCTACGGTATCAGGAACTGGGTCAAGATTAGGCATCGCACAAACTGTCGTGTAACCACCGCGTGCAGCAGCCTTACTCCCAGTTTCAATCGTCTCTTTATAGGTAAAGCCCGGCTCTCTAAAATGGACATGAACATCAACCAGACCTGGAGTAATCAGTGCTCCCGCAACATCAATTACTTCATCAAATGAAACACCACTTGCTTCAAAGTTAACACCTATTGCCTTAACTTTACCTTCTTCTACCCAAATGTCACTTTTTATCAACTCGTTCTGACGATTAACCATTACACCATTTTTTATTAATTTAGCCATTACTTACGCCTTCCCTTCTAAGATCGCTTCTAAAATTGCCATTCGCATAAAAACACCGTTACTCATTTGTTGCACAATCCGTGATTGAATGCTCTCAACCAACGAGTCAGCCAGTTCGACATCTCGATTAACTGGCGCTGGATGCATAATAATCGCCTCAGACTGCATTCGCTTAGCCCGTTCAACCGTCAATCCATATTGCGTATGATACGCTTCCTTTGAAAAGCTTTCAGTGCCATCATGACGCTCATGTTGAACCCGTAACATCATCATAACATCGACCGTTTCAACTAACTCATCTAACGGTAAAAAGGTGCCATATGCTTGAAACTTTTTGTCGAACCACTCAGGTGGGCCAGAGAAAAAGACTTGTGCCCCTAAGCGTTTCAACATTTGCATATTAGACTTGGCAACTCGTGAATGATTAATGTCCCCAACGATCGCTACTTTTAACTGTTCAAAACCACCAAACTCTTCGTAAATAGTCAATAAATCAAGCAAACACTGAGAAGGATGTTGACCACTGCCATCCCCTCCATTAATAATTGAGCTGGTAATTGTATTACTCTGAATTAACTGATTGTAGTAATTTTCTTCCTGATGCCGTACAACACAGGCATCTACACCAATCGCTGACATTGTTAAAACTGTATCGTAAAGCGATTCTCCTTTAGTAACCGAGCTCGTTGATGTATCAAATTCAATAACTTCAAGGCCTAGACGCTTCTCCGCGACTTCAAAACTTTTGTGAGTTCGAGTACTATTTTCAAAAAACAAATTAGCTACAAAAAACTGGCGTTGCTTTGGTTTCCAATTATCACCATTCTTAAACTGCTGAGCACGCCGAATTAATCCTAAGACTTCCTGATCGCTTAACGCTTCAACTGTTAATAGATGTTTTAAACTAACTTGTTCTCTTGTAATAATCATCATCTAACCCCACTTTTCTTTTTGCTTTATCTGTTAAATTAAGTTCTTACGACTATTCTTCACTCAAGGCTTTAGCTGGTAAAATTAAGTTAAGAATGATTCCAAAAAGGGTTGCTAATGCCATTCCTGATAAGGCAAATGCTCCAGACTCAAATTTAAGTCCGCCAATTCCAACAACTAATATCACCGAAGCAATTAGTAAATTACGCTTCTGATCAAAATTCACTTGGTTATCAATCAAAATTTTCAACCCACTTGAAGCAATAACCCCGAATAGCACAAAGCTGATGCCGCCAATAACTGGCCCAGGAATACTCGTAATAATTGCGCTAATTTTGCCGATAAAAGCTAATACGATTGCTAATACCCCAGCCCCACCTAGTACAAAAACACTATGAACTCGAGTAATTGCTAAAACACCGATATTTTCACCATAACTTGTTACAGGAGGTCCACCAACTAGACTTGCCACGATTTGTGCTAAACCATCGCCGAATAGAGTTCGTGATAACCCTGGTGATTCGAAGAAATTCCGCTTAGTTAATTTATTTAGAACTGTCAAATGCCCAATGTGCTCAGTCATTGTTACAAAAGCAATGGGTGCCATTGTCAAAATTGCACTTAGATGAAGCTTCGGCTGATAGTTAACAAAAGGAATTTCAAAATCTGGCATAGCGAATAAGGGAGCATTTTTAATTAACTCCGTGTCAACAATTCCGAATCCTAGAGCGACTAAATAACCGCCGATAATCCCTAGTAAGATTGGCAACAAGCCCAAAAATCCTTTTAAATACATATTGAAGATAATCGTTAACATCAAGGTGACTAACGCCACGATTATGTATGTAGTATTGTACTCGCCAGTCGGCGTATACATCGCATTACTCGCCGCATTTCCTGCTAAGCCAAGACCAATAACCATTACTACTGGGCCAACAACAATCGGAGGTAACAACCGATCTAACCACTTTGAACCAAATTTCTTAATCAAGAATGACACAAGTAAGTATACTAGCCCCGTCGTCATGGCACCCTGAGCAATCGCTGGGTAACCCGCACCTTTATCAGCCATTAACATCTGCATAGCTGTTATAAATGCAAAACTACTTCCTAAATACGCTGGAATTTTGCCTTTCGTTACTAACATGTAAACAATCGACCCTAATCCTGAACTAAGTAACGCAATCCCTGGGTCTAACCCAACTAATTTTGGTACTAAGACCGTCGCACCAAACATGGTAAATAAATGCTGTAAACTTAGACCAAACCATTGTAACGGCTTCGGCTTATCATTAATATCTAAAACTGCATCTGGATTTCTAAACTCTTTCATTCACTTATTCCTCCTCGGTCATCTCATCTTGAGAAATAACCTACTTAATAATGTCTTGTATCACTTCTTTTTCTAACAAAAAACCTCATGTCAAAAGACATGAGGGACAATTCACTTCGCCAAAGTTAGACTGGTTACCAGTCATTGCGAATGATTGCTCTTCTCAGTCTCTCTGGACTCAATTAAAAAGCATATTTAATTTTCTTTAGCAATGCAGATACGATCTCTCTTATCTACCTCTTCCATTTCAACAACCACTTCTTCTTTAGCCGATGTTGGTAGATTTTTACCAACAAAGTCAGCTCGGATTGGCAACTCTCGGTGACCTCGATCCACTAATACAGCTAAAGAAATTTTCTCAGGTCGACCAAAATCCATCACAGCATCAAGAGCCGCACGAATCGTTCGACCCGTGTATAATACATCGTCTACTAAAATAACATGCTTACCTTCCACTGAAAAAGGAATGGTAGAGGCAGATAAATCTGGTTTAGCTTCAATTTCTTGACCTTTATCATCTCGGTAAAGCGTAATGTCTAACTCGCCAACAGGTAGCTCCAACCCTTCTAATTGCTTCATACGCTCAGCAATTCGCTGTGCAATAAAAATTCCTCGGGTTTTAATCCCGATTAAGACAATATCCTGAACCCCTTTATTCCGTTCAATTATTTCATAAGTAATCCGTGTTAAGATGCGTTTCATCGTGACATTATCGATCACTTCTTTTTCAATCATAGGTGATACTCCTCTCTTTTTTCTTAACTATTTACATAGTTCATTTCTTCCCCTAAGTACTGGCGGTCTTCGCCTTTGACACAAAGAAAAACTCCTACCTCAAAAAGGCAGGAGTTAAGTAGTTAGTTTCACTTAAATACAGTTTTCCTAAGGAATAACTGTGCGCCTTTTTAGTCTCACAGGACTAATTCTTAAAGGTGAATATTTATTAAATTTTTCTTCTAACATAGTGTATCGCTAATTCTCGAAAAATGCAATCTATTTTTCTAAACTTTTAAGAGTTTCTGCAAATAAAGTTGGAATCGGTGTTTCAAAAAATAATTCCTCCCCAGTTCTAGGGTGTATAAAACCCAAAGTTTGAGCGTGCAGGTACTGGCCTTTTCCTTCTAAGGTTTTACGAGGACCATATAACGGATCACCAGCCACCGGATGCTTAATATACTGCATATGAACCCTGATTTGATGCGTACGACCTGTTTCTAATTGACACTCAATTAATGTATACTCTTTAAAACGTTCTAAAACAGTAAAATGAGTCACCGCAGGTTTTCCACCTTCAAGCACAGCTTGTGATTTACGATTAACCTTTGAGCGTCCAATCGGAGCATCAATAGTCCCTTTCTCATGAGGAATTTCACCATGAACAAGAGCACGATATTTACGAGTAGCTGTTTTATCCTTTAGCTGCTTGCTCAAAGACTCATGAGCAGCATCATTCTTAGCAACCATCAATAAACCAGAGGTATCTTTATCTATTCGATGAACAATCCCAGGCCGAATCACGTCGTTGATACTTGATAAATTTTTTATATGATACAACAATGCGTTAACTAAAGTTCCTGTTGGATGTCCTGCAGAAGGATGCACAACCATTCCTTGAGGCTTATTGATGACCACTACATCCTCATCTTCATAAACTATTTCCAAAAGAATATTTTCTGCTTCAACCGTCAGCTCCACTGGTTTCGGTCGATTAATCTCAACAAAATCTTGATCTTTCACTTTGTAATTAGCACGCGCAATCTCTCCATTAACCCCCACACACTCGTCTTTGATCCATTGTTGAATTTGAGAACGGGAAAACTGGGGCAATATTTCTACTAATACCTTATCGAGACGACCTTTTTGGCCATCTACTGTCACTTCTAATTTTTCTAACATATCATTTCACCTTATCTGTTTTTTCGTCAAGTATGATGTAAATAAAGACGCAAATAACACCGATTGTCAAGGCGATATCAGCTACATTAAAAATTGGAAAATTAAAGAATTCCACCTGAAACATGTCAACCACAAATCCTAACCGCAATCGGTCAACAAAATTTCCAATGGCACCTCCTAAAATTAATGCCAAACCTACAAGTAACCACTTACTCTCTCCTTGATTTTTATAGAGAAAATATAAAACAACGACTGACGTAACCGCTGTAACAATATAAAAGAACCACATTTTACCTTCTAAAATACTCCAAGCAGCTCCTTCATTGCGAATATGCGTCAATGATAAGATAGGGTTATGAAAAACCGTCTCACCAAATGCAATATTTGACGCTACCCACCATTTTACAAGCTGATCGAACCCAACAATAATCGCGGCTATCACTAAATAAATAATCAATTTAAGTTCCCCCATTCTTCATAGTAATTTTGGAAAACTTCTTTCGGCCGCATAATACCTATTAACTTTCCATCTGGGTTGCCATCTTTTGTAATTAAGAGGGCCTCTATAGTCGGGTCCTTTAAAAAGTACGCCACCGCTTGAAAAATATACGTATTTTCATCAACAAAACGGTAGTTATTCCGTTTACGATCACTTTCCAAAACCACTTGAATAGTTTGTCCGTTAATCCGAATACTTGTTTCATGATCCTGCATAGCCATCCAGATACCCAAGCCATGTGCCGTTACCAAACCTAAAAACTTTCCGCTGTCATAAATCGGAAATTGAGAATAGCGTTTTTCAGCTATAATTGTTAATATAGCTGTCAGCTTGGTATGCTTATCAAATCCCGTTACATGTTTCTTAAAACGAGGAATGACCTTCTCTGGTTGAGTCAAATCCGCCTCGATCTTCCTCAACTTCTCAATAATCCATTCATTCGGTTCAGCAATCACAAAATCAGGGCTAATGCGATCATGTACAATCGCATTTCGCAACTGGGCTATTTCTATTAAATCATCCTGATAGCGGCGAACAAGTAAGTCTTTACGCTTGGATAAACGACGAACCAATTCACTAAATCCCATATTAGTTGGTGCATCACTCTGATCTCGCATCCACTTTTCAATTCGATTAAAGGCTGCTAAAAATCTATCAGCTTGTTCTCCCACCTATTCAAGCTCCTCAATTACATAAAATTTACGCGACATTATTGCCACAAAAATAACATAGATAGCTAATATTCCTACACCTAATTCCCAAGATTTAAAGATAATAGGCAAAATAAAAATCAGAGTAAATAATGACATATATAGTTTTAAGATATTAGGATTAATGATAACCCGTAACTGCTTCTCATCAACGCTATTAGCGAGTTCAACCGTTTCACTTTTTAAAAATGAAAACTTTACATCTAAGTTGACCGATTCTTCAGCGATTTCAAATTCCTTAACCTCATCATTAGAGAGTAAAAATAGTTGTTGACCATCCTTAAAGACTTTCAGTGGGCTACCCATGCCAAAAAAGCCTGTTTTCCTTGTTAATGTTACTTTCATTGCGTATCTCCTCTTTCTATCCAGATCCGAGCTCCAAATCATCGCACCATGCAGCTGATGGGGTCAATTGATCATTTTTAATCATCAGTTTACTAGTTCATCCCTTCCTATAATAACAGTAAACATCAAAAAAAGCCAAATAGAATGAAGTGGATACACTCTATTTGACCAAAATAATTTAGACTTTTTTCTGATTCAAGCCTTTTTCACGTTGTAACCCATTTTTTAACGCCTTAGGGTAATAAATAAATAATCGACCAACAAGATAACCGCATTTGTACATGGCTGCCTCAACTTTTTTCATGTCTGTCACGTCCTCGTCCTTACTTACCAATAGTATAGCCCATAAGATGCAAGATTGTAACCGTGCACGACTTTTTTAACAATTACTTATTGTTTTTGTAATATTTTTAATATAACCAGGTCTTTCGAACGCACCAGTCATTTTTATAAACCTATTTTGGTGGCTGACCCCCACCACGGCCTCCACCGTGCCCCATCTGATTGCCAGACACAGCTTCTCCTGATTGTGAAACAGAGGTATTGATGCTATCAAGTGAAAGACTCAGTAAATTTTCACCTTGATAATTACTATTAGCAGCAAACCCAAATTGAGTATCAGTTGTAAGTTTTCCTCCAACAGAAATTGTATAATTACTGCCTTTTTTGATATCAGGCGAACTTATAGCCACATGTTGATACGTTTTAGTTGGCGCAAAGCTTACTAAATTATTCCCTTTTGCACCGGCAACATTTATCACTTGTCCCGCATTTTGACTATTGTCAAAGTATATCCCAATTGATGCTTGACTAGAATTATCACTTGGTAGCAGAGCCATGCCACTACTCCCAGCGGCCATCAGCACACCACCACTGAGAGTAAAGCTTCCTTCATAATCAAGTGCACCATTTCCACCATTAGTTGGTCCACTTACTAGAGCCGTACCGCCTGTCATAATCACATCTCCATTAGAATCAATACCATCTCCTTCTGCATCAATAAACATCATCCCACCATTTATAGTAATAGAATAATCACCGGCGCTCTCAAAAGAATCAGGCCCAAATCCGCCTTTTTCCTCCGTTCCATCACTGCCACCGCCTGCATTCAGACCATCATCACTACTCGTCACTGAAATAGTCCCATCTTCAATCACTATATCTGCAGCTTCTAGCCCCTCATATGATTCAGCAACAGTAATTGTCCCATTTTTTATGGTTAAGGTTTCATCAGCATGAATACCATCATCTCCAGACGTCAACATAAATTCACCATTCTCAATTACCGCAGAACCATTTGTATGAATCGCGTCATCTGCTGAATCTATCTCAAATTGTCCTGTATTAATTTGAAGCCCACCAGCCTTAATCCCTTTAAAACTCTCAGTCTCACTGCTACTTCCACTGGCTCCACCACCAGCCTCAATCTTGATAGTTCCGTCAGATATTTTTACACTAGTTTCCGCTTGAATGCCATCATGTCCTGTTTCCAAATTGAAATTCCCGCCATCAAGAGCTATCCAGCCTAGTGCTGTATCAGTCGTATTACTCACTTGTAACCCATCATTTTCAGCTTGAACGGTATAATTACCAGCCAATATTGACAAAGAATCAGTTGCCTTGATCCCATTATTGACAGCTGTCACCTGATACGTCCCACTAACCATAACTAAATCATCTTTACTTCTAATTCCGTCATAATAAGCACTCGTTACGGTTAGACTCCCCTGACCGTTAAACGTTAAATCTTCTTTACTAAATATAGTCGCATCTGGTTCTGTCTCGTCACTCTCAGCCTTAAGCTTGCGATTATCAGTCATGCTATTTTCAGATCCCTTGGCCAAGGTTATAATAACTTTATCAGCACTTTCAACGTAAACAGGTGAGGTTTGACTATTACTGAGAGTGACACCATTAAAAATCAAGCGAACATCAGCAGAGTCCTTATCAGCTGCAATTTTTAACTGACCTTCTTTTAATTCCCCACTAATTAAGTAAGTTCCTGCCTCAGTAATGGTTACCACTTTATCCTTCCACGTAGCCCCTTTGCCTTCAATTGAAGCGGATTCCTCTTCTAGGGTAATGGTCGTTGTCGCTTCATCATTTGTCGCTTCTTTTAAATCCTTATCACTGTAAACTCCATATTGTGACTCACTCGTTATGGCAAGGTCTGTTGTTTTGGCTGAATCCGTGGACTCAGCCACTTCGCTTGAACTAGATGCCTCATTACTTACTTTTTGGCACGCACTTAATATTAACACGGTCACTAATAGCAGAATTTTTTTTATTTGTCGATTTCTCATCATAAACACATCCTTTTTATAACTCTTCTCGATTCGTCGCCATCTTAGCAGATGTCACAGTTAAATTTCCATTTCTGACCCTAATTTTATCTAATAATTCCTTTTCTAATTGACTATCTTTCAGCATGACACTGTAACATAATTCATAAAGACTCCCCATATTGGTTGTCCTTACTCGATCCAGAATTGCTTCATGGGTGTATTCAACAAATAGATCATCAAATAAATTAGGATAGTCTAAATCTTCTGGTATCACAATTTTAATTAAACGGTTAGAAACTTTTGACTGCTTACCAAAATTGGTTTGTTGAAGAATAATTAAAGTCACACCTGTAATGACTGAAAAAACAGCGATATAAATGATATATCCCATACCAGTCGCCAGCCCTATACCCATCGACCAGAAAATACTTGTAATTTCACGTGAGCCTCCTGCCACTGAACGGAATCGAATTAGACTGAAAGCACCTAAAACGGCCATTCCAGTACCTAAATTTCCATTTACTAGCATAATCACTGACTGAACCAGAACAGGTAAAATTGCCAAAGTCACGATAAAATTCTTACTATAAACATTGCGATACATGTGAATACAGGCGACAAAAACGCCTAAAATAATTGAACTGAGTGTGCATAGTAATAATTGCACCATTGTAATATTTTCTGTATTATTGGCTAATAAACTAGATAACATGTTGAAACGTCTCCTTTTTGAATAAATATCGTTGATAAGTTTGACCGTATTTCGTAAACGACCCAGGGTAAATTGCTAACGTTGCTAAAGCATCTGCGAACCAAATAGGGTAAGCACCTAAAGCCTTGACTTCCATTAAAACATCAATTTCAGGTGCGACACGTTCTCCTTCAGTCCCAATAAGCAACTGTAGATCCTTTTGCCGATAACGAATGTTAAAATCAAATGTTACTCTAAATTCTGGATCGATTGGGGCATAAAAAGCGCGACGTTCATAAGCTATCAACACTTTAGGCTCCAATTTCTTGCGAGCTAAAAGCCAACTAATTTCCCGACTAACTTGTTGCTCAACACCACTAGAGAACTTCTGACTTGGCTCTTTGATATAATCCGCCACTTCAGCTAATGGCATTGCAACACGACGTTTATAAACAATTCCCGCATACTTCTTCTTAATTTCTAAAAAAACGGATGTCGAATTAGTTGGTTCACCATAGGCTCTTAACCGAAATTTTTCCCGATAATCTGGTTTTTCAAGTGAAGCACGGATCAGCCCATAATCAGCTGTATCAAAATACAGAGAAGAAATTGTATGTAACCCATACTCATCTTCAATTAAATTAGCGCTAACTTCTTTTTGCAATCGTTCAAACTCATCATAACTGAGAATGTATTTCTTTTCTTTTCGTTGGAACATATGTTTTAGTTTAGTCATATTGAGTCACTCTTTCGTTTTGTGATATCCTTAGACTAACTCCCTTACCATAAATGAACCTTAAAGCCTGGCTTAAGACTCATTTAAGTTTAATTTGTTATAGTTATTAAATAAGAAGTGTTTATGAATTAATAACAATAGACACACTCTTAAAAAAGAAATGAGGACCTACTATGAGTATGATGATCTCTATTTTACTAGTGGAAGATGATGAAATTTTGGCAGGCAGTATCGCTGAAATATTAGAAGAAATCGGAACTGTCACTCAAATTCACGATGGCGATGAAGGATTATACGAAGCAGAATCAAACCACTTTGATTTATTGGTTTTAGATATTATGCTACCTGGACTTGATGGCTACAGCATTTTAGAAAAATTACGCAGTCAGTCAAATGAAACCCCAGTTTTATTTTTAACCGCCAAGGATAGCTTAGAAGACAAGATAAAAGGCTTTCAACAAGGAGCAGATGATTACCTAACTAAGCCCTTCCACCGTGAAGAATTATTATTACGGGTACAAGCTATGCTCAAACGCAGTTTAGGGTTATCAGCTGAGCAAAAGTTAAGTTTTCACAACACAGACTGTCAATTAACAAGTCGAATTGTAACCGTTAATGATAGCCCACTAGAATTGCAAGGGAAAGAATTTGAATTATTGGTTTATTTAATTAAACAAAAAAAACAAATTGTAACAAAAGAACAAATCTTCGAACGCATCTGGGGCTTTGATTCTGAAACATCCTATACGGTCGTCGAAGTCTATATGAGCCATTTACGAAAAAAATTGAAACAAGCCAACTCCGATGTCTTGATTAAGACCATTCGCAATGTTGGCTATATCTTAGGAGATAACGCCTAATGAAAACTGAATTTAAACAACGCCGCTCTTTTTTTATGAGAAATGTTCTGGCTTTCGGAGTTATCTTCTTACTGTTAGGAATCATTGTAAACCGAGTATTATACCAGTCACTTTACAGCAACATCGACGAGGAATTACAAGCCATTTCGAGCAACACAGCTTTTATTCAACAAGAGTTAACCAAAGGAGACATGGGTGAATTAGGTACAGCACCTAAATTTTCTAATAACACAAAGCCTCACGATTTGAAACCACCCAATAGTTTTCAAGTCCAGGTCGTTTTATGGTCGAAAACAGGTAATATTTTAAATCAAGATGCTCTAGGTAATCGATACAGTGACATGGCTAATCTAACCTTTAATAAACAAAAATTAAATCAAATTGAAGCCGTTCATGTAGAAGATAGCTACAAACAAAAAATTAACTTTCGTTCTATTACAAAAAAAGTTGACAATAATGAGGTTGCCTACATCCAGTTTATTTCTAATACCAATCAACTTGAAGAGAGTATGAACTTTTTCCAGCAAGTGTTAATCGGCTGCATGATTATTTTTTGGCTACTTTCCATAGCAGTTAGCTATTACTTAGCGAAAGTTAATATGGCGCCTATTCTTGCCTCATGGAAACGTCAGCAAGAATTTGTTGAGAACTCCTCTCATGAGCTCAGAACCCCATTAACGATTATTCAAGCCAAATTGGAAAAACTTTTCACCAACCCAACTCATACTATTTTAGAAGAATCAGAAGATATTGCCCTAACTCTTAATGAAACTCGTCGCCTCAATCAATTAACAAATGACTTGTTACTTTTAGCTCGATCGGATAGTAACGAATTGATTATAGACCGTAAGCTGGCTGATGTTAAAAGCTTTCTCATTAAAACCTGCGAGCCCTATCAAGATATTGCTTTAAGTCAAAATAAAGTCATGTCACTTGAATTAGGCCATCTCCAAACTGTTTCATTTGATACAAAGTTAATGACCCAGCTTTTAATCATTTTGCTCGATAATGCCCTAAAATATACTCGCGCCGAAGATACCATTACAGTATATTCTGAAACCAACTCAAAGTACTGGCTCATAGAAGTTCGTGATACAGGTATCGGCCTTAAATCAGCTAACACGGAGCAGTTATTCACACGATTTTACCGTGAAGATGGCGCTCGGCAACGAAAAACAGGGGGGTATGGCTTAGGCTTATCCATAGCAAAATCAATTGTGGATATGCACCAAGGAAAAATTAGTGTCAAAACCAATCAACCAAAAGGCAGTATTTTCAGCATTATGTTGCCAATAGATTAAAAAAAGTGACTGGGAGTTAGTAATAATTGGCTCCCAGCCACTTTTTATATGAACTTATCTTTTTTCTAAGCCATTAGAATCAATCGATATTTTTAATGCTGCTGGCTCTTTTGGCAAACCAGGCATCGTCATGATGTCTCCTGCAAATGCAACGATAAATCCTGCGCCCATCTTAGGTACTAGCTCACGAATTACGACTGTAAAATCCGTTGGGCGTCCTAATTTTTTTGAATCATCAGACAAGGAAAACTGCGTTTTTGCCATACAAATCGGCAATCGATCCCATCCATACTTTTTAAAAATAGCAATTTGAGCAATTGCCTGATCTGTAAAAACGACTCCGGTTCCTCCGTACAATTCTTTCACAATTGTCTCAACCTTCTCTTCAATAGTCATCCCAAAAGAATAAGCCGCTTCAAAATCACTAGATTCTTCTTCAATCATCTCAACCACTCTCTCAGCTAAAGCAATGCTCCCCTTATAACCATCTGACCAACAAGAAGTGACTTCAACTAAAACACCCATTTCATCACATAGCCTCTTTAACAACGCAATTTCTTTATCTGTATCGCTTAAAAACTGATTAACTGCCACAATAACTGGTAAACCGTATTTTTTCATATTTTGAACATGTTTTTCTAAATTAGCACAGCCCATCTGAATAGCTTGCGGATTCTCAATCGTTAATTCATCATTTGCAATACCGCCATGTAGCTTCAACGCACGAATCGTAGCCACAATAACAATGGCATCTGGTGCTTTTTCTAAGATAGGTACCTTAATATCTAAAAATTTTTCAGCGCCTAAATCCGCTCCGAAACCAGCCTCTGTCACAACGTAATCTGCCAATTTAAGCCCTAGTTTCGTTGCAATCACACTATTACACCCATGAGCAATATTTCCAAAAGGTCCTCCGTGAATAAAAACTGGTGTATGGTAGTATGTTTGGACGAGATTTGGATTAATTGCCTCCTTCAATAATAGCGTGACAGCTCCTTCTGCTTTTAAATCACTGACTGTCACTGGCTCATTACTATATGTATAGCCAATAATAATATTACCGACACGATTTTTTAAATCGGTTATATTTTTCGCCAAGCAGATAACTGCCATTAATTCACTGGCTACCGTTATTTCAAATTGTTCCTCTCTTGGAACACCATGAACCACCCCACCTAAACCAATCATCATTTGCCTTAAGGCACGATCGTTTATATCTAAAACACGTTTCCAAATCACTCGTCTTGGATCAATTTCCAACTCATTTCCCTGATAAAGATGATTATCAATTAACGCCGACAACATATTGTTCGCAGCTGTCACTGCATGCATATCACCAGTAAAGTGAAGATGTATATCCGTAGTTGGCATCACCTGAGAATAGCCACCACCTGTCCCACTCCCCGTCGACATAATCGGACCAAGTGAAGGCTCACGCAAAGCAATCACCGTCTTCTTACCAATCGAATTAAGAGCATCTCCTAAACCAATCGTCACCGTTGATTTGCCTTCACCAGCACTCGTTGGCGTGATCGATGTCACAAGAATTAATTTACCATCCTCTTTTTTTTCAAGTCTCTCTAAAGCGCTAACATCCACTTTCGCCTTAAATTTTCCGTATTGCTCAACCTCATCCGTTAGTAAATTCAACTTTTGAGCAACCTCAATAATGGGACTCATTGACGCCAGTTGATCCAATTCATTCATTGTTTTCACATTAATCCCTCTCTCGAATACATGCGTTTATTAGCCAAATACACTATTTCTCTAACGCTTTTTTCTTTAGTTCAAGTAAAATAATCGTGATTCTTTCAAAAATAAACAATTAAGGGCTTTCACACCACGATCCTATTATAACCTTAAAAAAAGAAAATAGCATTATCTACTCATTAGTTTTCATAGATTGTTTGACCTTTGCTCTATTAATCTTTATAATGAGTTTAGCTTAAAATTTATGCGACGGGGGAATGTAAAATGACTGAAGGCGTTGTAAAGTGGTTTGATGCAAAAAAAGGCTACGGGTTTATTTCTTATAATGACACCGAGGAAATCTTTGTTCATTTTACCGGTATTGAAGGTGACGGCTTCAAGAGTTTAAAAGACAATCAACACGTTCAATTTGAAATTAAAGAAGGACATCGTGGGTTGCAAGCAACCAACGTATCTGCTATAGAAGAATAAAACTAAAAAAGTGTCGGCTCAAAATTAGCCAACACTTTTTTTAATACTTACAATATTTCCTTTAAAATTGTTTGATTGCTCTAACGCTGATATAAATGTCGCAGTCGTCTTTTTAGACATTAAAAAGGTTCGGTCCGTTTCACTTATCTCATCAAAATCATCAAGTACAAAAGTCATACCAAAAGCTCCTAGAGAGATTTTTTTTACCTTATTAAAGTCAAATTCATAGCGATTCTTTTTTAAAATAGTATAAACGATAACCTTATCATCTTTAATAATAAAATGCCGTAATTGGCCTAGATAGACAAGTAAACAAAAAAGCACAAAGAACAACACACTTAAAAAGCTTAAGCCTAAAGCCTCTAAAATGGCAATTAAACTAAGGAAAAAGGTACCAAAAGTCACGGACCAATAAATAATGCTGGTTGCTAATTCAGGTTGCCACCTAAATTTTTGATTCAATTCTTTTTTAGCCACATAAGTACCTCACAAACTATCAACTAATAGTATTATACTACCATATTCTTTAGGAAATAAAAAATATTAACGTAAAAGGACGGGTCTTAATATGTTAAAAATTTATGTCGACGCCGCTACAAAAGGAAATCCCGGCATAAGCGGCGCAGGATTTCAACTAATTGCCACTAATCTTTATCAGCAATTGAGCGCCCCACTCCCCACTCTTACTAACCATGAAGCAGAATTTGCTGCTTTAGAATTAGCTCTTCTGGACGTCATTTCTAAGGGCCTGAATGAACAAACGACATTTGTCTATACTGACAGCAAAGTTGTCGCTCAAACAATTGAAAAAGATTACACAGGAAATCCGCTATTTTTACCTTACTTAGAGCGAATCAGAACACTTTATTCAGAGTTTCCCCTTTTAATTGTTCAGTGGGTACCAGAAAAAGACAATAAAGGAGCTGATAATTTAGCTCGTCAAGGGTTGCAAAAAGCGTTAAAAATAGCCAAAAAGACTCACAACCAGCCATAATGCTGACAAGCGTTATAAATACCATCCTGAACGTTCGTCTCTGTCACATAATCAGCTTTTTGTTTTAATTCCTGACAAGCATTTCCCATAGCAATGCTTAGCCACTGTGAATCGAACATAACCAAATCATTTGTATCATCACCGAAAACAACGACATCCTCTAATGATCCACCGATTTTTTTCATTATATCGAGGATTCCCTGATGTTTTTCATCGTATTGAAACATTAGATATTCTGGGACAAATCGCAAGTGCCCAAGCTGATCCTTTTTAGTCAGACGAGCTTCTTCCTTCTTAGGAATAGAAAAATACATTTTATATACACTCGATAACTCATCGTAATCCAAAGTTGGATCAATCACATAATCCGTTTTTTCTTGACGCCCCCCTACTTGCTGCCGAAAAAGATCATTTTTAGCATAAACAACATGGGAATCATCTAAACTCAATAAGACGCCATATCCTAACTCATCAGCTTCTTTAATTATGGCTTGTGCTTTCAGCAAATCCATTGGCCGATTTTGTTTTAGCTGCCCCTCAATCACTAAAGCTGCCCCACCTGCACATACCATATTTTGTAAACCGACTTCTTCCATAAAAGGACGTGCTTTATAATGAGCGCGACCAGTAGCTATTGCTACAAAATGACCTGCTTCTTGCAACTCAACAAGAGAGCGTTGAGCTGAAGGCACAATCTGATTTGTATCACGATCAGTTAACGTACCATCAATATCAAAGAAAAAATACTTTTTAGCCATCGTAATCAACTCCTTTTTTTATTAGCGCTCTTCTACTAACGCTTTAAGCAACTGGACGAATCGCGGATCATCATTAAAAGGATGAATATAATTAAAGATTTTTCCACCATTTTCCATAAAGTATCCTCTATTTTCACTCTCGATTTCTTCAATTGTTTCGATGCAATCTGATACAAATCCAGGTGTAATAATCAACACATTTTCAGTCCCTTTGTCTGGTAGTCCCATCAGGGTTTGATCCAGTGCTGGTTTGATCCATTCCGCTTTACCAAAGGTTGACTGAAAGGCAACTAACCACGGAATTTCTAAGTCTAATTTTGCGAATATCGCGTCAGTAGTCGCCTGACATTGTTCCTTGTACGGGTCCCCCTTTTCCACATAACTGATTGGAATCCCATGATAAGATATAACCAATAAATCAGGTTGGTGCGCGATTATTCCTTCTTTTATCTGGTTGACTAATAACTCAATATACAGCGGGTGAGTCGCGAAATCACGGACTAAATGTAACGTCGGCATATTTTCTTCTTTTAAATAATGACGAAACACAGCATCATTAACTGATGCTGTCGTTGTCGTAGAATACTGAGGAAACAAAGGAATAACAGTAATATCCTCTACGCCAGCTCGAGCCATTTCTGCTAAGGCTTCTGAAATTGTTGGCGAACTGTAGCCCATACCATATGCTACTAAATAGTCAGGTAACCGTTCTTGAAGCAAGTCAGTCTGAGCTTTAGTGTAAACCAACAACGGTGACCCCTCTTCGGTCCAAATTTCTTTATATAAAGCGGCCGATTTTTTAGGCCGTGTATTTAAAATAATCCCATGTAAAATAGGGAGCCATTTCCAGCGAGGCGTGTCAATAACACGACGATCTCCTAAAAATTTCTTCAAGTACGCCTTGACCTCTTGTGGCTCTGGCTTATCTGGTGTTCCAATATTAGCAAGTAAAATTCCCTTTTTCTTTTTCACTGTCTTCCTCCTCTTAATCGCCTTAATTTAATCACTACTAAGCCTGACTGACAAAAAAATAGAGCCATACTCACCACCAACTCTTTCTAACGCTGCAATTCACTGTGACGCCCCTACCACTAATTATCATCTAAGTGATACCGTCATCTAGTATAGCAAAAATTCCATTATCTTCCCACTGTTTTTAGTCTCTTTTATTAACGGTTCTTAATATACAAATCTCATAGGGAACGGTATACTGAAGATAAGATGTGCCGTAAGAACACCCCGTTTCAATACAATGAAGGAGGTTTTTTGAATGAGTTTTTCATGGAAAGATCGACGAGAGCACCTAAAAAAAATGTCCGCCTTGCCTCTTGATATATTAATCATTGGTGGTGGCATCACTGGTGCAGGGATTTCACTTGACGCAATTAGTCGTGGGCTGGGAGTTGGCTTAGTAGAAATGAACGATTTCGCCTCTGGCACCTCAAGTCGCTCAACTAAATTAGTTCATGGTGGACTGCGTTATCTCAAACAATTTGAAGTCAAGACAGTTGCTGAAGTCGGTCGTGAGCGCGCCATTGTTTATGAAAATGCCCCCCACATAACTACTCCCATAAAAATGGTTCTACCTTTCTATCAAGACGGGTCCTTTGGTCCTTTTACCACAGCTATCGGCTTAGATGTCTACGATAGACTCGCTCAGGTAGAAAAGCATGAACGGAAATTTATGTTACGCCCTCACGACACAATTAAAAGAGAACCCTATATTCGTGCTGAAGGTCTCAAAGGGAGTGGCGTTTATGTTGAATATCGAACGGATGATAGCCGTCTGACTTTAGAGGTTCTAAAAAAGGCCGAAGAATTTGGTGCCTATATCGCGAATTACACAAAAGTTGAAAAACTCCTTTATAGTAACTCAACTGGAAAAATTATTGGGGTTAGAGTTCGCGACTTAATTGACAACATTGAGTACCCAATTTATGCCAAACGAATCATCAATGCAGCAGGACCTTGGGTTGACCGCCTCCGAGAAATGGATCACTCAAAAGAAGATAGCTACCTCCATTTAACTAAAGGCGTTCATCTCGTTTTTGATAGTAGTCGTTTTCCGTTAACGAACGCCGTCTACTTTGATACACCATTCGACGATGGTCGCATGATGTTTGCCATCCCTCGAGACGGTAAAGTCTATGTTGGGACAACCGATACCGTTTATAATCAATCACCAACAGATGTGAACGTCAACTCAAGTGACGTCGATTACTTGCTAGCTGCAACAAACGAAATGTTTGAAATTACACCACTGACTTCAAAAGATATCGAATCTGCATGGGCTGGTGTCAGACCTCTGATCCATGAGGAAGGAAAATCCCCATCAGAAATTTCTCGAAAAGATGAAATATTCCACTCTGATAGTGGCCTATATTCCATCGCAGGAGGAAAATTAACTGGCTATCGACACATGTCAAAAGAAATTGTTGATACTGTTTTACGAGACATTTGCAAGGAGCATGGTCGTCTCTTTATAAAATGTCGAACAAAGACTCTACGATTATCTGGCGGAGATGTTGGTGGTAGCGACGGCTATCAACGCTATGTCAAAGAATTTGTTAAAATTGGAATTGAAAAATTTCATTTAACACATCGTGATGCCAGCACACTCGTCAAACGTTATGGTTCAAATGTGATTGACTTGTTCGCCTACTTATTAGATGTCCCTGAAAGCAGTCAACTAGCTGATTCTGATTATGTCCGATTGCGCTACGCTTTAGAACATGAAATGTGTCTCCATCCAATTGATTTTTTACTGCGAAGAACGAGTTACATGCTCTTCGATATGCCGCGTTGCCAAGCTATCAAAGAACAGGTCGTTATCGAGATGGGGAAATTTTACCAATGGACAGGCAGCTATCAAGAACAAATGCTAGCTGAGACAACTAAAGAAATTGAGAAACATCTAACCTTTAATAACTAAATTAAAAGCGATCACGAAAAATATCGTGATCGCTTTTAACTTACTCGCTGATACCATAAACATCAAAATATAAATGACGCATGTAATCAAGTAAATACTGAGGATTCAGTTCCTCACCTGTCGCATCCTTAATCAATCGATTAGGTTTGCGAGATGAACCATATTGGTGAATGTGCTTAGTTAACCATTTTCGAATGTCTGAATAATCATCAGAGCCCAAAATAGCCTCCACATCCAGTTCTTTCCCCATAGCATGATGAAGCTGAGCCGCATACATATAGCCTAACGCATACGAAGGGAAGTACCCAAAACTCGCTCCCGCCCAATGAACATCTTGTAAAATGCCTTCTAAATCATTTGAAGGACGAATTCCTAAATATTCTTCATATTTATCATTCCAAATTTGTGGAAGATCCTCAATGTCGGCTCCTTCATTAAAAATCATTTTTTCAATTTCGTACCTGATAATTATGTGTAGAGGGTATGTAAGAGAATCAGACTCAATTCTCACGAGGCTGGCTTTAGTTTCTTTCAATCCTTTATAAAACGTCTCAAAATCAATATCAGCGAATGTGTCACCAGTAATAACTTTCAGTGCTGGGAACTGACGTTGCCAAAAAGCCTTACTTCCACCAACAATAATTTCATTAAATAGAGACTGCGACTCATGAATCCCCATTGATACGCCACCAGCTAAAGGTGTGTAATCAAATTTTTCATCAATATTCTGCTCATACATCCCGTGACCAGCTTCATGAATGACACCTAAAGTTGCCATTCCAAAGTCATTTTCATCCCATCGAGTGGTAATTCGTGCATCATTTCGGTTTAAATTTAACATAAAAGGATGCACCGTATCATCTAATCGGCCACGACTAAAATCATACCCCAATTCAGTCACAACTTGTGTCACAAATTGACGTTGCTGTTCTTTCGTTACATGACGATGTAAGAATGATGTATCTGGTGGTGTTCCCTTTTCAGCAATTACTTGACAAAGAGCCATAATCCCTTCACGAACCTGCGCAAAAACAGCATCCAAAATTTCAACAGTCATACCGGGTTCGTATTGTGTCAACAATACATCATAAGGCGTTTTTTCGTCCTTTTGCCATAAAGGGATAAATTCTTTTGTATAGTTAATCAATTGGCTTAATGTTTCTTTAAACACCTTAAAATCATTAGCTTGACGCGCTTTAACCCATTCACTATGAGCCAACGATTGAACTTTACTAAAGGCCTGATAACGATCAGAAGGAATGTTTTTATTTAAATCATACTCTTCTCTCACTTTGTCATAGACGGCTTGACCAAAGTCCGATAATTCTTCTGGATGAGCGGCAAAAAATTTCATGTATTCTGTCATTTTAGCGCCTGTTGCCATCTCAAAAGCCTGACCACTTAAATAACTTGACACCTCCGCTCGATGAGCAGCCCCCTTTTCAGGCATTCCTGTTTGGCTATCCCACTCAAGCAAACCGATTGATTCACTAATCAAAGCAATCTCTTTTAAATAAGCTAAAAAGTCTTTTTCATTCATTGATGATCCCTGCCTTTTCTCTTAAATTATTGATTATTCGTTTCATTTTCTCGCACTTGACGAGGCGGACGCGTGCCCCAGTATTGAAATAAATCAGTCCGCAATGACCCGTTATAAAGCTTACGTTTTTTTGTTGCCTTGGCTTTATAAAATTTTTCAAACTCTAAATCACTCGTTAAGATATACTTACTCCAAGTTTTAAGCGGACGATAGGTTTCACCCATTTCTCGATAGAGCTTATGAACACTCTCTTCTTCCCCTAAACGCTCCCCATAAGGCGGATTTGCGACAATAACCCCATATTCTTTTTCAGTCGTAAAGTAGCTTAATTGCAGTTGTTTAAAGACAATCGAATCAGCCAAACCAGCTTCTTCAGCATTAGCTTGAGCAATTTTAATCATTCGTGGATCATAGTCCGTACCGTATATATCAAGTTCGACATCATAGTCAGCTTTTTCTTCTGCTTCTAACCGAACCTTATCAAGAACATCTTTATCAAACCATTCCCACGATTCAAAGGCAAAATCTCGATTGAATCCTGGCGCTATATTATGGCCAATCAAGGCGGCTTCTATACAAATAGTTCCCGATCCACAAACAGGGTCATAAAAGGGACGATCTTTCCGCCAATTAGTTAGTAGGACAAGAGCTGCTGCCATGTTTTCTTTTAACGGTGCTCCTCCCTTATCAATACGATAACCGCGTTTAAATAAACTCGGTCCAGTCGTATCCAAAGTAATCGTCACCTGATCCTTCAGTAAAGCAACCTCTAAGGCAAAGAGAGCACCCGTTTCAGGTAAACGTCCGTAACGATGATACACATCGCTTAAACGGCTAACAATTGCCTTTTTAGTAATAGCCTGACAATCTGAGACACTAAACAAGGTTGACTTAATCGACTTACCCGCCACAGGAAATTCTGCATCCATTGGCAAGATATCCTCCCAAGGTAGAGCCTTAGTCTGTTCGAATAATTCTTCAAACGTTACCGCTTTAAATTCGCCCACCACAATCTTAACGCGATCAGCCGTTCTCAACCAAAGATTTGCCGTTGCAATAGTTTCCATGTCTCCATGAAAAATGGCTTTGCCGTTCTCTACCTGGCACTCAATTCCTAAATCTCGCAATTCCTTCCCAACCAGAGCCTCCATGCCACTGGCCACCGTTGCAATTAACTTAAATTGTTTCATATATGTTGCCCCTTTCTAGGGTTATTGATAATGTTTTAACTATTTATTCACGGTCATCAAGACCATAAACAAAAAAATCCTTCCATTTTAACGGAAGGAATGCCCCTGATAAATTGTAGTTTTCTATAA
Organism: Vagococcus sp. WN80Y; assembly: GCF_059621045.1. Taxonomy (NCBI): domain Bacteria; kingdom Bacillati; phylum Bacillota; class Bacilli; order Lactobacillales; family Enterococcaceae; genus Vagococcus; species Vagococcus sp. WN80Y. Next base: position 20,688 of record NZ_JCAQHY010000174.1, on the reverse strand, counting down.
GCCATGTTCTGTATTGCTAGTTCTCAGGTAAAAACTAGCAACGATAATCATCTGTCTACAGATTACTCTGTCTCTTTTCTTCGTTCATTTCCTTGAAAAAAGTGCCCCGACCGTAGTTTGGGTTGCTCGCTCGAGGGGTTTACCGCGTTCCACCAACTTCATTTCTAAAATTGCTTCGTCACTGTGGCACTTTCAAGCTTACTCCAGCATAGTCCATGGACCTTAGCTGTTTTGGCTGCCGTTATTCTTACGAATACCTTAGCTTATGGTTTCACTAAGCACGAACACTACAAGCATCTCAGCTTGTGCGAGCATGGACTTTCCTCAACCTAGTTACCTAAGCTGCAATTATCCGAAAACTACAAGAAATCTCACTAATGGTTAAAATTGTTTCGTTTGATCTAAATCATCTTCATCTTCATCTAAATCCAATTTACTGCCAAAAACAGTTTTTTCAAGATTAGATAGACGTTTCAAGATATCAAAATTAGTAACTGCTGCCGCTTTTGGTGGATCTTGCTTAATCCGTGATAAAGTAGCTTGACTCTTAGTCAATTGATCAACCTTCGCAATTAGACGTTGATTTTCTTCTCTTAGAGCTAGGATTTCACGATTATAAGTTTCATAATCCTTGATCACACCATCTAAAAATTCATCGACCTCAACTGGATCATACCCACGCATTTTTGTTTTAAATTCTTTTTGTAATATTTCTTTTGCCTCATAATTAAACTTTGCCATTTTTAAGCACCTCATCTATTTCAGTTCATAAATTTCAATTTTACTCTTTATCATTCCTATTGTAACTAAAAAAAACGGGAAAATCAAACGCTAATGTTAATAAATTTCATAATTTTGTAAATCATCCATAGTAATGAAATCGATCATGTAGTCATTTGTTTCTTGAAATCTCTCTACATCTCGTAAAAAGAACACCGTTTTTCCTTCATACTCTCGGTCGTATAACAATAAACAGCCATCAGAATGACTCAACATAAACTGAGTATGATTTTTTAATTGACTAGGATTATCATAGGGTTTATGTGATGTAGCATTAACATAATCAGCCTGCCCCTTCATTTCAGATAACGCCTGTTGATTTGTTTCATTCCAATTAGCTCCATATTCTTCAAACGGAAAAATAACAGAATACTTAATTTCAGGATACTCTATACGAAGTTCTTGAATCACTTGACTTGTCCAAAATTCCGTCCCTAAATTTCCGCCAATTAAAAACCACTCAACACCGCTCTCAATATAGGCTATAATACGGTTTTTTAAGACATTCTTAATTATTTTAACCTTTGGGTCTGTCTCTTGAAAAACCCCAAGTTCAAAGCTTCGATAGCCTGTAACATATAAACGTTTCATGGTTTTAAACATCTTACCTTTCCATTCTAATTTGTTTTTTGCTATAATGTTGACTAGGAGTGTGAATTATTGTGACAATCAATTATCCAAATGGGATGTCTCTTTCTAATAATGGCGCCAAAAAGCAAAAAAAGCAAGGGCAACCTCTTACCCCAAAACCATCTTTTGCAAATCGTGGCATGAATTTTGAAGATGATATCAACGCAAGCAATGACTACTATCGTAATCGCAAGATTGCGATTATTCACAAAAAACCGACTCCTATTCAAATAGTTAAAGTCGACTATCCCCGTCGAAGCGCCGCAGTCATCAAAGAAGCTTATTTTTCTCAAGCATCGACGACAGATTACAACGGCGTGTACAATGGGTATTACCTCGATTTTGAAGCGAAAGAAACGAAAAATAAAACCTCGTTCCCTTTACGTAATTTCCATGAGCATCAAATAAACCATATGAGAGAATGCCGTGAACAAAAAGGAATTTCCTTTGTTCTCTTATGGTTTTCTAGTCTAAGTCGTTGTTTTTTTCTAGATTCAACTTCACTAGAATATTTCTGGAAAAATCAAAACACTGGTAAAAAATCAATTCCTTTAACGGAAATTGAACGTCTTGGTATAGAAATTCAACTAGGATTAGCGCCACGTGTCCCTTATATTAAAACCTTAGACGAGTACTTAAAAAAGGAGATTCAACATAATGGATGATCAAAATAACCCTACGCCCAACCCCACGGTTCCTGGGCCACCGCCTCTAGGACCAACAAGGGCACAGAAGCCAAAAAAGAAAAAACGTCGAATTTTCTTGAAAATTTTCTTAGGATTACTCTTTTTAGCTTGTGTTGCCTTTTTAGCAGTAGCAGCAGTCACTTACAGCTACATTAAAGAGGCCCCTAAATTAGAAACAAGTAAGCTTGAAGATACACTTTCTTCACGGATTTTAGATTCCAAAGGAAACTTAATCTATGAGCTTTACACTAAAAAACGAGAAACCGTTCCTATTAGTGAAGTTCCTCCCCTCTTGAAACAAGCGATTATCTCTATCGAAGACAAACGCTTTGAAGAGCATATTGGGGTTGATCCTATTCGGATTGCCGGAGCGGCAGTCGCTAATATGACTGGAAGTGGCGGTCTCCAAGGAGGCAGTACGTTAACTCAGCAATTAATTAAGCTATCTTTTTTCTCGACAGATACTAAAGATCAAAACTTAAAACGGAAAATTCAAGAAGCTTGGCTGTCTATTCAATTAGAACGCCAAAAGTCAAAAGATGAAATACTAAACTATTACATCAATAAAGTTTATATGTCATCTGGTTATTACGGTATGGAAACAGCGGCAAATGGCTATTACAACAAAAAGCTTAGTGAATTAACACTTGCTCAAACGGCCCTAATGGCTGGGATTCCTCAAGCACCAGCTGACTATGATCCTATCCTAAACCCAGAGGCCGCTAAAAAAAGACGAGATACTGTTCTAAGCGAAATGCGTAAAGACGAGGTTATCACACAAGCCGAGTATGATGCTGCTGTCAACGAACCAATTAATGAAGGCATTGCAGATCAACAGCCTTTGTATGGCGATAGCAAGATAATTGATAACTACATTAAAGAAGTCATTGCAGAAGCCCAAACTAAAACCACACGAGATATTTATTCGGATGGTTTGGACATTTACACTAATATTGATATGGATTTACAACGCTATATCTATCACATGGTTAATACTGACGATTATATTACTTTTAGAGATTACTCAAAAGATGAATTACTGTGGGAGGAAGGCGAAACACCAACAGATGTTAACTTCCAAACAGCTATTACGATTGTCAATCCAAAAAATGGGCAAGTTTTAGCCCAATTAGGTGGTCGAAAGGTTCCTGATGGTGTTCAATTGGGGAATAATATGGCCGTTTCTGCTTCTCGAGATTTTGGGTCAACAGTTAAGCCAATTACTGACTATGCTCCTGCAATTGAGTATCTAAATTATGGAACAGGTAGAACCGTTCTCGACGGACCTTACAAGTACCCAGGAACTGATATAGACGTCAACAACTATGACCGAGCATACAAAGGAACTATGACCATTCGTGAAGCGTTAGTTGACTCACGGAATGTTCCCGCTGTTAAAACTCTTGATGAAGTCGGCTTAGACAAGACCGCTGAATTCTTAAAGGGTCTTGGGATTGTCTATCCTGAAGGTACTTTCCTAGCCAATGCAATCAGTGGAAACCTGTCTTCTCATCAAATGGCCGGCGCCTATGCGCCACTGGCAAACGGCGGTATTTACTACAAGCCTTATTATGTCAATAAAATCGTAATGCCTGATGGTCAAGAAGAAACGTTCAAACCTGAAGGTACACGAGCAATGCAAGAATCAACAGCCTACATGGTCACAGATATGCTTAAAGATGTCTTGCTTCGTGGGACTGGTACAACAGCAGTTATCCCAGATTTATATCAAGCCGGGAAAACAGGCACATCCAATTACGATGATAAATCATTAGCTAAATTGAAACTAAATGTCTATGGCGGCGTTCCAGATATTGCCTTTGTAGGCTACACACAAAATTTTGTCGTTTCTATCTGGACAGGCTATGAGAATTACTTCGTACCAATTTCTGGTGAAGATCAGCAAGACGCTATGTTGCTTTACAAATATATTATGGGCTATCTTTCTCAAGACATAGAGACTCCTGATTGGGAAATGCCAGAAAATGTGGTCAAAATCGGCAATGAGCTTTACGTGAAGGACCATGTTAACGATCAAAGCACGTGGACGACTCCTTCTAGCTCTTGGCAAGAATCAGAATCCTATGATTATGTGGCACCTGTCCCAAGTAGCACTCCGTCGACAATGCCACCAGTTAAGGATTCAACACCACCATCTGGTGAACCACCTGTGAAACCAGATCCGGAACCTGAGCCAACAGAAACAATTGAACCACCAGAATCATCATCTTCAACGCCTCCGGTAACACCGCCCCCATCTTCTTCTGAAGGTGGCGGTTCAACACCGCCAGCAGGCTAACTAAAAAAAGAAACGTCCCTGAAATAAATGTTTCAGGGATGTTTCTTTTTTAGTTGGCTTTAACATTCAGTCGACTCTTACCTTCTTGACAAAGCATTAATAACGGACAACTTTCACACTTAGGACTGCGAGCTAAACAATGATAGCGACCGAAAAAAATCATTCGATGATGAGTTGGCGTCCAAAGTTCTTTAGGAATTTTACGCATTAATGTCTGCTCAACTTCTAAAACACTCGCACTTTGTTTAACAATTCTTAGCCGTTTCGACACACGTTCGACATGTGTATCTACAGCAATTGACGGAACTCCAAATGCCTCACCAAGCACTACATTAGCTGTTTTACGACCAACTCCTGGCAGCTGAATCAGCTCTTCCATCGTTCTAGGAACCTCTCCATTAAATCGTTCAATCAACATTTGAGAACAGGCTTTGATATTTTTAGCTTTATTCCGGTACAGCCCAATCGTTCTGATGGCATCCATGACATCCTCTAAAGGCGCTTGTACAAAATCCTCTGGTGTAGGATATTTTTCAAAAAGACTTGGCGTCACTTTATTAACTGAGACATCTGTTGCTTGCGCACTTAAAGAAACCGCAATAACTAATTCAAAAGGATTGCGATACGTTAATTCACAATGGGCATTTGGAAACATTTCTGCCATAATAGTAATTACTTCTAATGTTTTTTCTTTTGATAACATCACTTACTCCTACCTTTAACTTATGATAATCCCTTATCCTGATCAACCCAATTATACAGAGGAACTTGTGGTAACTCTTCCTCTGAAAGCTCTTGCTGTGGACTAACTTTATCAGAAATAGATTTTTTCCGACGCCGTTGCTCGGAAATCACTTGCTCTTTTGTTCGTAAATTTTTACGCTCCCAGCCCAGTAAAATACGATCAATATATTTTAAGCTATAAGCTTGATTTAAGACCGCTTCTCGCAAGCCTAGACGAATAATTTCTAGGTCATACTTATCCTCTTGTATCCACATGCTAATCGTTTCCATCTCAATTGGCGACAAGGGGCGGCCAAATTCCTTCTCAAATAATTCAAACAACTCTTGAATCCCTGTCTCTCGATTTTCTTGTTCCGTCTGTTTATGCTGACGTTTCAAATAGAGGTTTATCCGTTCAAAAATTGGTGACAAATCATAAGCATCTACAGTCTTTCCCTGATGATTTTGCGTTGTAACTAAACAAATCATTTGCTTCCCCAGTAACCCTTCCAAAATTGAATAAATCGCCTCATTTGGCACCCCAATCCGTTGACTTATCTCAAATAAATCAGGAAAGTCACTGCCTGCTTGTTGATGTTGTAACAATTGCAAATACAATAAAAATTCTTGATTAGTTAAACCAAGTTGATGATAGTGAGTTAACAACAGATTAGAAATAGTTGTTTCACCTGCATCCAGATAATCTTTTAATTCTAGCATGATACGTCACTCTTTCTTTACTACTTTTACTCTTTATCTAGTATAGCAATTTTTAACAGAAAATGTTATCTTTTCAGCACGAAATAAAAAAACCTCTTAAATTTTTTCTCACTAAGAAGCCAGCTAAATCAAAGGCGTTTCTCGAAAACTACTCTAACATAAAAAAAGAAGTTAACCTTTTCAGACTAACTTCAAAAAAAGCTGTTAATTTTTATACCAAACATGCTCTAATCCCTGCTGATCCCTTTTTCTCAATCCCGATACATACGGATGCCCCGTAACAAAGAAACGCAAGGGTTCAGTGGTCCAACTTCCCTTATTAGGAATTCCAATTCTAGCAGATTGACTAATTCCTAGAGGTCTGCGATTAGCCTCTGTCTCCAGACGAAGCTTTCCACCAAGTAACTGACTATCTAATTCTCTTGAAATCCCCAATGCTTTTGTCAATTTACCGGGACCATTGGATAACTCTATACCAATCCTACCACGATTAATTTCCATCAATTGCTCGTTTTCTAGCGGCTCTAGACCTCTAATCAAAACAGCTTGAGGTTCGTCCACTTCTTTGGTTACAATATTTAACATTAAATGTGTGTGCATCGAGTAAATATAAACCGTGCCCCCAGTCTTGTACATTGATTCAAGCTTAGGTGTTCTCTTTCTTAAATAACTATGGCAAGCAGCATCCTCTTCTCCCAAATAGGCCTCTGTTTCAACAATATAACCTGATATCCGACCTACTGGAGAGTCATAGACTAATAGCTGACCAAGTAATTCCTTCGCTGTAGCGATCGTACTTGGCTGAATAAAATCAAGCATCGTCAACACTCAGCTCTTCATTAACATAAATTCTCGGCACTCGTTCAGATAACAGACAAGGTAGCTCATAATTAATTGTATCAACGTACTCTGCGCCGTCTTGAAAACTATTAACCAGTCCACCATCCTCGCCAAAAATGGTCACCTTAGTCCCCACAGGCAAACAATAAGGTAAACGTATCATGCATTGATCCATACAAACACGCCCCACTATTTCTGCCTTTTGTCCATCAACTAAGACTTGAAACCCTTTAAAATGTCGAACAAATCCATCTGCGTATCCAATTGGCAACGTGCCAATCCATTCATCTTGCTGAGCTTGATACTCAGCGCCATAACTAACACGCTCTCCTTTTTTAAGGCGTTTAACATGAACCAGCGAAGAAATCAAAGACATAGCTTGCTCTAATTCAAAAGGAGGATCTAATTCGGCACCAGAAGGGTTTAAGCCATACATTTCAGCTCCCAAACGAATCATATTTGAGCCCCAATGGTCATGCCAAAGAGCTGTCGCAGAATTAGAGGTATGGATGTAACGAATATTAGTTGGAAAGACTGCTAGAGCTTTCTTAAACCGTTCCTGTTGCATTTCAAAATAACGAATATCCTTAGAATCCGCCTTAGCAAAATGGGTGAAAAGCCCCTCAAGAATAAATTCTGGGTGAGCGTTAATTAATTCGATAGCCGCTCGCATATCTACTTCTTCCACAAAGCCTAAGCGTCCCATCCCCGTATCTATTTTTACGTGAAGCAAAAGCGGAGAAGTACACTCAAACTGTTGCCAATACACTGCCGCCTGTTCCAACCATTCAAGACTGCCAACTGTTGTTGATACTTGTTCCTGTGCCAAAATTGCAACATGCTTCGGGTCAACTATCCCTAAAACCAGAATAGGCTCCTTAAATCCGGCTTGACGCAATTCTAAGGCTTCATCAAGTAACGAAACACAAAAACCAGATGCTCCAGCTTTTTTAGCGATTTCTGCCACCTTCAGCGCTCCATGTCCATAACCATTCGCTTTTACGACAGCGAATACTTCAGCGCCATCTTTGATTGTGGCAATTTCATTTTTGATATTATGATAAAGAGCCTGACAGTTGACAACTGCCTTTGTAGGTCTCAAAAATCCGATTGTCATAAATCCAGCTCCCTTTTGTGCTTAATAAACTACCCAACTTTCATACTACTCTTTCCACTTCGTTATTTCTAGTCTTTGATTGGTCTTTAATGAATAATTAAAAAAGGGGATGTGACATAAGTCACATCCCAATTTTGTTTCACGTATATTGTGCGATAAACACGTTCCAAAACTCTACTCACTACGTTTCGCTTCGTTGTCCTAAACTTCTAAGCAACTAAAGTTGCAAGCCATCATTCTTTGGGCTTTAGCCCTTAGAAATAAGGGTCATCGAAGTTTACGTAGTGCTCGGAGCAAAACGACTTTTGTCACAGCTCCTTTGTGCTAATTAATCGTCTTACTCATCGCAGTCAAATTCTCTTTCATCACACTTAAATAATCCTCTCCTGCTTGCTGTTGGTCCTTTGACAAGCCCTCTAAGGTATTTAACGTGTATAGACTTGCTCCTGTCGCTTTAGCAATTGTCGCCGCGATCTTATCAGAAGACAACTCCTCCGTGTAGATAATTTCTACTTGATTCGCCTTAACAAAATCTTCAATTTGCGCTAATTCAGCTGGAGTAGGCTCTTGATCAGGAGATATTCCAGAAATAGCTAGTTGATGAAGGCCATAACGTGCCGCTAAGTAGCCGAAAGCAGCATGCTGTGTTACAAAATCTTTTTGACTTGCCTTTTCAACTTGGGCCTGAAACGATTCATCAAGCTCTTTTAATTGCTCGATAAACAGCTGACTATTTGTTTGATAAACCTCTTTATTGCTAGCATCAACTTCAATGATTCCTTTGCTGATTGTTTCAACTTCCTGCTGTGCTAATACAGGATCTAACCAAACATGAGGATCTACGCCATGAACATGGTTATGTCCCTCATGCTCGTCATCATCTTCTTCATCCATCTTCAGCAGCTTAATGCCTTTACTTGCCTCGATTATCACTGTTTTGTCCGTGTCAATGCTATCTAATACAGCCTCAACCCACGTTTCCATCTCATGGGAATTATAGATAAATACATCTGCATCTTGAATTTTAGCAATATCTTTGGCACTCGGCTCATAATCGTGAGGCTCTATTTCCCCTGTTATTAATAAAGAAACATCCCCCTTATCGCCAACAATCTTCTTAGTAAAATCATACATGGGATAAAATGAAGTGACAACATTCAATTTCTGATCTTTTTGCGACTCACTCTGCTTTGATTGCCCACATCCTGCTAAAATTGTCAGACTAACAACTATAAAAATAACTAAACCTAATTTCTTCATTCGTAACTCCTTTTAACAAATCGTAATAATTACACTTAATGATTATATCCAATTTCCCACGTAAAATCAACCTAAAAGCTTTATCTAGCAAATAATTACGTCATCTTCCATCCAAACCATTAAGAAAAAAAGACATTGTTCAGCTATCACTCATACCGAGTAAACAACTGAACAACCTCTCTACTTGTCATTATCTGACACATTTATTTTTTCCTTTTTTGGTCAAAGTTAAAGGCATCTTTCATTTTATCGAAAAAACCTTCTTCTTGTTCCTCGACTTTATCGCCACCAGCTTCGGCAAATTCTCTCAAAGCTCGTTTTTGTGTGTCACTTAAGTTTTTAGGTGTAATAATCTTAACAGTTACTTGCTGATCACCATTACCACTACCACGTAACTTAGGCGCCCCTTTACCACGTAAACGGAATGTCGTGCCTGTCTGAGTACCAGCAGGAACTTTCAATTTCACTTTTCCGTGAACCGTTGGCACCTCTAGTTCATCACCTAAAGCTGCTTGAACAAAGCTTAACGGTAAATCATAGTAAATTTCAGAGCCTTCACGGTCATATAGATCGCTCTCTTCCACATGGAAGACCACATATAAATCACCATAAGGTCCGCCATTAACACCCGCTTCACCTTGACCAGCTAAACGCATTTGTTGACCATCTTCGACACCAGCAGGAACATTCACTTTAACCGCATGTTTTTTCTTGATACGGCCAGTTCCATGACAATCATTACATGGATCTTTAATTGTTTGACCCTTACCACCACACTGATCACAAGTCTGACGCGTCATTACGCGGCCAAGTGGTGTTTGTCTCTCAACATTAATCGTTCCTTGTCCATGACACTTGGAGCACGTCTCTGGTTTTGTACCAGGTTTTGCTCCTGTACCAGAACACGTTCCACATGAATCTTCACGGTTAAACTTAACTGTTTTTTCAATCCCAAAAATAGCTTCCTCAAACTTTAAGTTTAAAGAATACTGTAAGTCAGCTCCCTGTCTTGGTGCATTTGGATTTGCAGAACGTCCACCGCCACCACCAAAGAATGACTCAAAAATATCTTCAAAACCACCAAAGCTTCCGCCACCGCCAAAGCCTTCAAAACCGCCACCAAAGCCGCCACCGCCGTAATTAGGATCGGTGCTTGCATGACCATATTGATCATACGCTGCTCTTCTTTGGGGATCACTTAAGATTTCATACGCTTCTGAAATCTCTTTAAATTTATCTTCCGCATCAGCCTCTTTATTAATATCTGGATGATATTGTTTTGAGAGCTTCCGATAAGCTTTTTTCAGTTCATCATCTGTCGCGCTTTTGGACACACCCAGAACTTCATAATAGTCTCTCTTCGCCATGGGTTTTCCCTCCACATCTATTCTCTAGTTTTATCTGTTTCCAGAGCCTAGTAAATCATACCATATATCAACAAAATACTAAACCATTTTTCACGAAACAAATTCTCCATTTTCCACTCCAAAGTAGGAAAAGCCAAAAGCAACTTGCTAATGGCTTCCCTCGCTCAGACTCTTATTTGTCGTCGCCTTCTACTTCTTCGAAGTCAGCATCAACAACGTCATCTGCTCCTGATTGAGCTTCTTCTGGATTTTCAGCTGCTTGTGCTGCTGCCGCTTGCTCATATAATTTAACAGTTAACGCTTGAACGATTTCGTTTAGAGCGTCACGTTTTTCTTTCATTAACTCTAAATCATTCGCTTCAACAGCCGCTTTTAATTCATCACGAGCTGCTTCTGCTTTTTTAACTTCTTCTTCATCAACTTTACCTTCTAAATCAGTTAGTGTTTTATCAACTGAGAATAGTAAGGCATCAACATCATTACGTAAATCAACTTCTTCTTTACGTACTTTATCCGCTTCAGCATTTGCTTCAGCATCTTTAACCATTTTTTCAATCTCTTCATCTGTTAAACCTGAAGAAGATTTGATAGTAATAGTTTGCTCTTTTTGTGTTCCTAAGTCTTTCGCACTCACGTTAACAATCCCGTTTTTATCAATGTCAAACGTTACTTCGATTTGAGGCACACCACGTGGAGCTGGTGGAATATCAGATAATTGGAAACGTCCTAGCGTTTTGTTATCTGATGCCATAGGGCGTTCACCCTGTAAGACATGAATATCTACGGCAGGTTGATTATCTGCTGCTGTTGAGAAGACCTGTGATTTACTTGTTGGAATAGTTGTATTACGATCAATTAATTTAGTAAAAACTGACCCCATTGTTTCAATCCCTAATGATAATGGTGTTACATCTAGTAAGACAACATCTTTAACATCACCAGTGATAACCCCACCTTGAATAGCAGCTCCCATCGCTACAACTTCATCTGGATTAACAGATTTATTGGCGTCTTTGTTAGTTTCTCTTTGAACAGCTTCCACAACAGCTGGAATACGAGTAGAACCACCTACTAGGATAACTTCATCAATATCAGATTGAGATAAACCAGCATCCTTAAGAGCTTGACGAACTGGACCTTTTGTCCGTTCAACTAAATCAGAAGTTAATTCATCAAATTTAGCACGTGTTAAGTTCAACTCCAAGTGAAGAGGTCCAGCTTCACCTGCTGTAATAAACGGCAAGCTGATTTGTGTACTTGTTACACCTGATAAATCTTTTTTCGCTTTTTCAGCAGCATCTTTCAAACGTTGAACAGCCATTTTATCTTTAGATAAATCAATGCCATTCTCTTTTTTAAATTCTGCTACTAAATGATCGATAATTTTGTTATCAAAATCATCCCCACCTAAATGGTTGTCCCCAGCAGTTGAAAGTACGTCGAAGACACCGTCACCCAACTCAAGGATAGACACGTCAAATGTACCACCACCAAGGTCAAATACTAATACTTTTTCTTCTTTATCAGTTTTATCTAACCCATAAGCTAGTGCAGCTGCTGTTGGCTCATTGACAATCCGTTCAACTTCTAAGCCAGCAATTTTACCAGCGTCTTTTGTTGCTTGACGTTGCGCATCATTAAAATAAGCTGGAACAGTGATAACAGCTTTTGTAACAGCTTCGCCTAAATACTCTTCAGCAAAACCTTTCATGTATTGTAGGACCATTGCAGAGATTTCTTGAGGTGTATATGACTTACCTTCTGCTTCAACTTTATAACCAGCTTCACCCATATAACGTTTGATAGAAGCGATTGTGTTAGGGTTAGTAACTGCTTGGCGTTTAGCAACTTCCCCTACTTGAATTTCTCCATTTTTAAATGATACAACTGAAGGTGTTGTACGATTTCCCTCTGGATTTGGGATAATTTTTGCTTCGCCGCCTTCTAAAACAGCTACTGCAGAGTTTGTTGTTCCTAAGTCAATTCCGATAATTTTACTCATAGTTAATTTCTCCATTCATATTTTTTTATTTTTTAGTGACCATCTTATTGAGTCATCGAAGTATTACTGTGCAACGATTGCCATCGTTGGTCGCAAGACACGATCTTGCAAGATATATCCTTTTTGTAAAACTTGGACAATTTCGTCCGCTTTTTGACCATCCTCAATTGCCATAGTTTGAACAGCTTGGTGTAAATTGGGATCAAAGGTTTCACCCAAAGCAGGAATTTCCTCGATACCGGCTGATTTTAGCGCATGTAAGACACTTTCCATTACCATCTCAATGCCTTTTTTCAAGCTCTTACCTTGTTCATCTTCTACTTCAATTGCTAAGGCTCGTTCTAAGTTATCAATAGCTGGTAATAGTTCTTTTCCTAAATCTTGAGAACGATACTTTGCCGAGGCTTCGCGTTCCTTTTGAAACCTGTTACGCATGTTAGCTATTTCAGCTTGAGCACGTAAAAATTTATCTTCCATTTCACTTAACTGATCCTGTAATAACTCTTCTGCACTTTTCTCAGTTTCTTCAGAAGCTCCATTCAAAATCTCATCAATTTTTTCTTGATCAACTTCTTCAGTTACTTCTGGTTCTAATTCTTCATTTTTTTCTGCCACGTTTCTGATTTCCTTTCTATCCTTAGAATGTTGATGATGAATCTAATGTGCGATAATAATCCGCCAGCTCACTAGCCAGCTCAGATCTAAACGCATCGATTAGCCCAAACATTTTTGCGTAAGACATGTTTGTAGGTCCTAGTAACGCAATCGTTCCCTTACCATGACCTGACACCTCATAAGAGGCCGAAATCAAGCTCATGTTTGAAAGCAACTCATTGTTTAGTTCATTCCCAATTCTAATGCCTATTTCATCTTCCGGTGATGCAATTAAGGAAGTTAATTTATCAGTGTTATCCATCAACGAATACACTGATTTGAACTGAGTTAAATCCGTCAAGCCGTCAAAATTCAATAGATTCATCCGACCGCTAACGTATACTCGTTCTTCAAACGCATGCCCTAAGATAGAATCAAAGAGCCCCATGATTCCTTGTGGTGTGTGGAAATACTTTTGTAGGATAATTGGAATTTCTGTTCTCAGCTTGTGATAAACCGTCAACAAAGGTTCCCCAACAAGTTTATCATTAATGATTTTAATCATCTTTTCGATATCCTCACTTGACACGTCAGTTGGAATAGTGAAAACTTTGCTTTCAACATTCCCTTTATCCGTCACAATAATCGCAATTAATTGATGACTGTTTAAAGGAACGATTCGAAAACCTGTCAAACGCTTTTCCTTAACTTCTGGTCCAAGGGAGAATGCCGTATAGCTCGTTAATTCTGATAAAATATCAGCCGATTGCTTGATGATATCATTAATCGCATTGAACTCCTGTCCAAAAGCCTGCTTTATCGTCGATAAATCCGTATGACTAACCTCAGCTGGCTGCAATAAATTGTCAACATAATAGCGATACCCCATTATAGAAGGAATTCGCCCTGATGACGAATGAGTCTTTTCGATGAGTCCTTGCTCTTCTAAAACGCTCATCTCATTTCTAATCGTTGCTGAGCTTGCGTTAATGCCCGAAGTCATCAACGTTTTTGATCCCACAGGTGCACCACTCGAGGTGTAGATCTGGATTATTAAACGCAAAATGTTCAATTGTCGTTCACTTAGCATTCCTATCACCTCTCCTTTTTAGCACTCAATAAACTTAAGTGCTAATCACAGTTATAAATATACCAAGACTAGAACTATTTGTCAACTAATAACCATTATTTTTTAGCACTCTAACACACCGAGTGCTAACTTCACCCTAAAACCCTTGATACCTAGCCCTTCCCGGCATTCAATTATTAATTTCCGACACAAAAAAGGAATAGAACGAAGGCCCTACTCCTAACTAATTTCATCATTTATAAGAAAAAGAGGTTCTAAATTCAATCGAAGGAAACAGTTGTCACCTTTTACTCCAATGTCTTAAAGCAAAACGATCTCTGTCACTTCTCTTATTCAACTAAAAATTCTTGAAAAACATCATTACCTAAAATGAGACCCTTACTTGTTAAACGCAGAAAATCCCCTGACACTTCAAGCATTTTCTCCCCAACCAGCTTGTCAATCACCGATCCATAAACACTTCTTAACTCTCGTTGAAATTTCTGATTAAAGCGATCAAAGGAGACTCCTTCAATTTTACGTAAGCCTAAAAATAATTCTTCTTCCATCCGATTAACTAAGGTTAATTCTTCAGTTTCTATGGTTGGCAATTTATTTTCTTTCAACGGTTTCAAATAATGTTGAATCGGTCCATGATTGCGGTAGCGAGCGCCTCCTAAATAACCACTAGCTCCTGCACCAAAACCATAATAATGTTCATTGTTCCAATAAATCAAATTATGCTGACTTTCTTTTCCTGGAACTGCAAAATTACTCACCTCATACTTCATTCGCCCCGCACGTTCCATCCGTTCAGCCGCCAACTCAAACATATCTCCCTCAGTATCCTCAGTTGGCAAGTTTAAGCGGCCTTGGCGCGCCCAATTGTAAAACATCGTCTTATTCTCTAAAATTAAAGAATACATTGAGTAGTGGGGTAAATCGAGAGCTAAGGCCTTTTCCAAAGTATCTTGAAAACTTTCAATGGTTTGTCCCGGTAACGCATAGATCAAGTCAATGCTGACGTTATCCATGCCCGCCTGTTCCACCAATTTCATTGTATCAAAAACATCCTGAGCCGAATGCTTACGCCCAATTTTTTTTAGTAAACGATCATCAAAGGACTGGACACCCATAGATAAGCGGTTTACTCCATGAGTTTTTAGAACAGCCAGCTTATCCAACGTCAAATCTCCCGGATTTGCCTCAACAGTAAACTCATTGCGAGGATCAAAAGGGAGTTCTTGACGAATGCCTCCTAATAGAACGTCTAATTGTTCAGCAGATAAAGAGGTTGGCGTCCCGCCACCAATATAAATAGTTTCAGTTGTTTGTGACGGATACAACTGTTTAGATAAACGAATCTCCTTAATAAGCGCTTGAATATACTCATCTACTGGTTGTCCTTGAATAAACACTTTATTAAAATCACAATAAAAACAAATATGCTCACAAAAAGGGATGTGAATATAGGCCGACGTCATTTAATCCCTACTTTCTTTAAAGTAGTCTTCAGTGTCTTGCTGGTCTTGCTTCAGTTGAGCGATAAGCCCCTCAACACCAGTAAATTTAACCTCATCTCTCAAATAATGGTACCATTCAACAGCTACCTGCTCACCATAAATATCCTGATTAAAATCAAGTATATTCACTTCAACAGTCACATCTCGACCAGGCTCAAAGGTAATATTACGCCCAATTTGTGCCATCCCAACATACCACGTTTTTGCGACCTTAATTTTAACTGCGTAAACGCCTTTGCGCGGCAAACGAACACTAGAAGGTACTTTGATGTTAGCTGTGGGAAACCCCAAGGTACGACCGCGAGCGTCTCCATGAACAACTGTTCCTTCTATTTCATAGGCATAACCTAAATACTTTGCGACTTCTTCCATTTCACCCGCCGCCATCAGCTCACGTATCTCACTTGAACTGATTTTTTTGTTATCAGCCATTTGCTTGGGTACAGTCACAATGTCAACACGCCCTCTTGTATAATTAGGCAAGTTCTCCATGGTCGCCACATCTCGTGGCCCGTATGTGTAATCAAAACCAGCAACAGCCACCTTAGCATGCAAATCAATCATATATTGATCTACAAAGGCTTGGGGAGACAAACCAGCAAAAGCTGATGTAAACTCAACAATATAAAGGTAGTCAACACCTAAATCAGCCATTCGTCGCTCTTTTTGTTCAATTGTGGTTAAGTACTTCATACTCTCCGGCTGAATCTTTTGAAAAACGATCGATGGGTGTTGATTAAATGTCATCACCGCCAATTTCAAGCCTCGTTTCTCAGCTTCAACTTTCCCCCGACGAATCACTTCTTGATGGCCACAATGAACGCCATCGAAAAAGCCTAATACTAAGACGACCTCTTCACTAGGGATTTGTTCTAATTTATATGGATGATGTATTTCAATTACTTTCATAAATAAACTTCCTTTTCTCTAGTTGTTTCGTAAAACTTTAACCGGCTTTAGCCATTGTTTCTTTGTCGGATGTAGTTGATAGATCCCAATTAGAAGCTCCTGATAAAAAACAGCAATCAAGTCAGTTTCTTCCTTTAACGAAACTGATTCTCTTGGTAAAAAGCCCCCATTGCGTACCACTTGATAGTCTGCATCAGATAACTCTAATCGCTCAAACATCGTAACAGCCCGTTCAATCGGCAATAAAAAGGATACATCCTCTTTTTCCATTAGATCGGCAATATCTTTTAATGTAAAACACTCATTTGCGTTAAATCCTCCACTGCCAACTCGGGTCAAATCAGACATATGCGCCTCATAGCCCAGCTTTGCCCCAGTATCAACTGCTAGAGTTCTAACATAGGTGCCTTTGCCACAGCCCACTTCAAATTTCCAAGACATTGTACCAGACAGCTTATCCCAGATAGGCTCAGAGGTCCGCTTAAAATAATCAATAACTGCTTGACGTTGAGGGCGTTCTACTTCGATACCTTCCCTAGCATACTCATACAGTCGCTTGCCATTAACCTTAACGGCTGAATACATCGGTGGAATTTGCGTAATCGTTCCAACCATTTGAGCCATCACTTGATCAATCTCATCATTAGTAGGTGCCATTTCAACTGGACTTTCTGCGACCATTTCTCCGCTCACATCTTCTGTTGTCGTTGAAAATCCGAGAGTAATCTCTCCAACATATGTTTTGCCACTATCTTGTAGATATTCAATTATTTTAGTTCCTTTGCCAATACAAATAGGTAAAACACCGTCCACATCCGGATCCAAGGTGCCACCATGTCCCACTTTTTTAGTATGTAATAGTTTGCGCAACTTAAAGACACAGTCATGACTGGTCATCCCGCGCTCTTTCCATAATGGTAAAATACCGTCCATTTTTTTACCTCTCATTCATAAGATAACTTGTACATTATAGCATACTACAAGGAATTTTTCTGTTTATCAACTCAAATACCTAAAAGAAACTAGTTAGTCCTCCTTCAAGTAATTGACTCAAAAAAAGAGCGAGACAACTGTCCCACCCTTTACTAATTTCACAAATATTATGAGACTAGTCCGCTAAAAAAGCGACTCATACTCTTTTTAATTTAATTCCAAGCTTTTTCCGTTAGTTGCAATTACTTCTTGATACCAACTAAACGATTTCTTTTTACTTCTAGCCAAGGTGCCTTCACCTTGATTATCTTTATCGACATAAATAAAACCGTATCTTTTTTCCATCTCACCAGTACCAAAACTCACAATATCAATGATTCCCCAAGGAGTATAGCCAATTAAGTTGACACCATCTTCATTAATCGCTAAAGCCATTTGTTTAATGTGCTCCGTCAGGTAGTTAATTCGGTAATCATCATTAATACTGCCATCTTCTTCTACTTTATCATAAGCACCAAATCCGTTTTCAACGATCATCATCGGAAGATTGTAGCGTTGGTCTAAAAGATTTAACACATAACGCAAACCAACCGGGTCAATCGGCCATCCCCAATCGCTCGCTTTGATATGATCGTTTTGAGTCATCTTAACCCCATCAGCAATCAAATGACCCTCGCGTTTCAAATCAGCTGTAACAGTTCCAGACATATAGTAGCTAAAACCAATATAATCCACTTTTCCAGCTTTTAGTGTCGCCAAATCCTCTATTGTGTACTCGATATTATAGCCTTTTTGTTGCCATTCCTTCAATACATACGCTGGAATTTCACCGCGGGCATGAATATCATTATAGAAATAGCGTAGATTCATTCCTTTCACCGATGCCATCATATCATCAGGATGGCATGAATAAGGATAGACTGGTACATATGCCATCATACACCCAATTTGCATGTCAGGATTAATCTGATGACCAAGTGCCACAACTTTCGCACTAGCGATTAATTCGTAAAGTGAGGCTTGATAGATAATCTCCTCAGCGTTTTCACCTTCCGCTACTATCACACCTGAATTTGTCCAGTTATGCAATTTCTCATGGCCACCAGCCTGATTATTAATCTCATTAAAAGTCATCCAGTACTTAACTTTAGCTTTATAACGACTCATCACAACTTCCGCATATCTAACAAAAAAATCAATCACTTGCTTATTTTTGAAGCCACCATAAGCCTCATGCAAGTGATAAGGCATTTCAAAATGAGATAAAGTAACAATTGGCTCAATGCCATTTTTTAGCAATTCATCAAAAAGATCGTCATAAAATTGTAAGCCCGCTTCATTCGGCTCTTGTTCATCACCTTTTGGGAAAATTCGACTCCAAGCAATGGATGTTCTAAACGCTTTGAGCCCCATTTCCGCCAATAACACAATATCTTCTGGGTAACGATGATAGAAATCAATCGCTTCATGATTTGGGTAGTTTTTACCAGGGATAATGCCTTTAGTAATTTCTCTAGCAACACCATTGGCTCCAGCAGTCATTACATCTGCGATACTCACGCCTTTACCACCTTGGTCCCAACCACCTTCAATTTGGTGCGCTGCGACTGCACCGCCCCATAAAAAATCTGATTTAAACATGTCTTAACCTTCTTTCTTTTATTGTGCCTGCAACTCTTTCTCAGCTGCTTTGTTAGCAGCGATAACAAAAGGTAGATATAATAAAATCGAAATGCCCAAACAAACAAACCCGATAATCAACGCTAAAAAGTTACCACCCGTGCCTAAAAACGGAATCAGCGGACCAGGAGTTGTCCAGGGAACGCCAATAGCTGGTGAAGGAATCAGTTTCAGAACAACTGTTACAACATAACCGACCATAATATTAACCATCGGTGTTAGCACAAATGGCACAACCAAAATCGGATTCAAAACAATTGGCAAACCAAAAATAAGAGGTTCGTTGATATTAAATAGTCCAGGAATAAATGACATTTTGGCAATTTCTTTATACTCTGGTCGACGAGAAGCAATAAAAATGGCAATAATTAACCCGAGAGTCATTCCACTTCCGCCCATATTCGCAAAAGCATCATTCAGCATTCCCCAAGTTTCAGGGTAAGGAATATCTTTCAAACTACCTGTTTCATTAATATAAGCCAAATTGGCCAAATCTGGTTCCGTAAAGATCGCCGCTCTCACAGCATTTAATGTATTTGGGCCGTGAATCCCAATCGCCCACAATAAATTTTGGGTAAAAGCAATGACTAGAACACCAAAAAGATTACCGCCAATATTTCGCAAAGGGGTTTGAATCGTACTATAAATCACTTCATTAATCCCATTTGGTGCCACCAATGATATCGCAAAACTTAAAATCGACGCTAACATGATCATGATAACAATTGGAATTAAACCAGAAAATGAACGAGAAACAGCTGGAGGTACCATTTCTGGCATATTAATTTTCAATTTTTCATTTTTAAATAATTTTGGTAAAAACTCACCAATTAAACATCCGACTAACATTGCTACAAATAGTCCCTGAGCGCCCAAATAAGTCGTTTCCATAACCGTTGGCCCATTATCCAATCCAAAAGGAACAGGATACAAAATAACAAAACAAGCAATACTCGTCAAGCCAGCTAACATATCGTCTGCTTTAAAATGCTTGGCTAACAAGCTTGCAACTAAGAAGGCAATAAACAATGACATAATATTGATTGTTCCATTGGCAGCTGATGCTAAAACTCTTTGTGCCTCTTCTAAATTCGGAAAAAATTTAGGTAAAAATAATATTTTCGCTAAAAATCCTTCCTTTGAAAAAATTAAATTATTCAATAATATCACCACAGAAGAAGCCATGGTTAAAGGAAATATAAACATAAATGAATCACGAATTGCCGCGACATGACGTTGATTATTCAATTTAGTCGCGACGGGTACCAAGGTTCTTTCCATAAACGCATTAAACTTGTCCATCTTTCGTCTCCTTATAATTAATCTTATCCAGTCTTGCAAGATACTGATATAACTAGTATAACGATTTGCAGACATAAATATATAACTCTATCGGAAATTGGTTATTATTCCACAAAAAGAAACAAGCACCACAACGAGCTTGGGACATAAGTCTCAGGATAAATAAAATAGAAGACCGAAAATCGTAAAAATGATTTTCAGTCTTCTGTTTTTTAGATTATTGGGAGAATTAGTCTTGTTTGATCGCTTATTTA